>CP064915.1:0-300000 GCA_027557655.1 Candidatus Kinetoplastibacterium crithidii
ATGAATAATTTTTGGTTGACATTTATTGCTCAAATGGAGAAGGATTTGCCTCCTCAACAAATAAATGCATGGATTAAACCATTAGAGCCACTTTCTTTTAATGAAGCAGAAAACATCTTGACTATTTTAGTCCCAAATAGGTTTAAGTTAGATTTAGTTAGGAAAAAATTTAGTAATCAAATAGAGAAAATTGCTTATGAATGGTTTAAGAAACCAATAAAAATTATATTTGAATTACCATCCAGTGATAGATCAAAATCTTTTCATGAAAGTGATCCTGTTTCTAAGGACAAAAATGTTAATAGTGATTTAAATAGCATTTATTTAACTGGAGAAACCACAAGTGTTTCACAAATTGATAACAATACATTAAACACAAGAAATGTTTCGGAAAATGTAGGAATTTATTATGAAAAATCAAAGTTAAATTCTATCCTTACATTTGATAATTTTGTTACTGGCAAGGCAAATCAATTAGCTAGAGCTGCCGCATTGCAGGTTTCTGAAAATCCTGGTATATCCTATAATCCTTTGTTTTTGTATGGAGGAGTTGGTCTAGGTAAGACCCATTTGATTCATGCTGTTGGTAATTCAATGATATCTGATAAATATAGTGTGAAAGTTAGATATGTACATGCCGACCAGTATGTTTCAGATGTTGTGAAGGCTTATCAAAGAAAGGCATTTGATGAATTTAAGCGATATTATCATTCCCTTGATTTGTTATTAATAGATGATATACAATTTTTTTCTGGAAAAAATAGGACTCAGGAAGAATTTTTCTATGCATTTGAGGCTATGGTAGCTCAGCATAAGCAGATTATTATCACGAGCGATACTTATCCAAAAGAACTGTCAGGAATAGATAGTAGATTAATTTCTAGATTTGATTCTGGATTAACTGTAGCAATAGAACCTCCTGAACTAGAAATGAGAGTAGCTATTCTTTTACGTAAGGCATCTACGGAAAATATTCCTATGCCAGAAGAAGTAGCTTTTTTTATTGCGAAACATCTTCGTAGTAATGTTCGTGAACTTGAGGGAGCATTAAGAAAAGTATTAGCATATGCACGTTTTCATGGTCGTGATGTATTAACTGTTGATGTTTGTAAAGATGCTCTTAAGGATTTATTATCCGTTTCTAACGGTCAAATTACAGTTGAAAATATTCAGAAGACAGTTGCAGATTTTTATAAAATTAAAGTTGCTGACATGTATTCTAAGAGAAGACCAGCTAATATTGCTATGCCTCGTCAAATTGCTATGTATCTTGCTAAAGAACTTACTCAAAAGAGTTTACCTGAAATAGGTGATTTGTTTGGAGGAAGAGATCATACTACAGTGTTACATGCTGTAAGGAAAATCTCAGAGGCTCGTATAAAACAATCTGACCTCAATCATACCTTACATGTTTTGGAACAAACCCTAAAGGGCTAGAGATGAAATTTTTACAAACAAATCGAGAACATTTAATAAAGACCCTATCTAGTATAGTTGGTATTGTTGAAAGACGAAATACTATGCCCATCTTATCTAATGTTCTTATGAAGAAAAATAGTAATAATTTATCATTTATTACTACAGATATAGATATACAAATGACAACTTATGCTGATTTTGGGGTATCTGGAGATGATGATAAAGCAACTACTGTTGGAGCTCGTAAGTTGCTAGAGATTTTAAAAGCTTTGCCTGAAATGAGCAAAGTCATTATTGAAATGCTTCCTGGAAAAATTAATGTTTTATCAGAGAAGAGTAGGTTTACTTTACAATCTTTGGATGCTAATGATTTTCCTGTTATGTATAGTGATGATAGTTGGGATATTTTTGTAAAGATGTCTCAGGTAGCATTAAAAAGTTTGTTAAATATGGTTTATTTTTCTATGGCTCAACAAGATATAAGATATTATCTTAATGGTATGTTGTTAGTTTTTGATAATGGTAAAATTAGTGCGGTGGCAACTGATGGACATAGACTTTCTTATAATTCTATATTGACAAATTCTTTTAAAGGTTACAAAGAAGTTATCATTCCTAGGAAAACAGTTTTAGAAATACAAAAATTGTTACAGGAAAATGATGAGGAACTGTCAATTGCTGTATCAGGTATGCAGATTAAATTTTGTTTCCGTGATATAGAACTTATATCAAAATTAGTAGAAGGTAAATTTCCAGATTTTGTAAAAGTAATACCCCAAGACTATACTAGACATTTTGAAATAGATAGAGATCTTTTTCATGGATCTTTACAGAGAGCTGCTATATTGACGAATGATAAATTTAAAGGGATTAGATTTCAATTTGCTTTAAATTCTTTCAAAATATCATCTTCTAATGCTGAACATGAAGAGGCTCATGAAGAGTTGGATATAGATTATCCATATGAACCTTTTGATGTCGGTTTTAATGTTAGTTATTTGCTAGATGTCATTTCTAATATTAAGTCAGATAGTTTGGTTTTATCAGTTAATCCTGATAGCAATTCTTCGATTTTGATTACTCTTCGTGGAAATGATAATTTTAAATATGTAGTTATGCCAATGCGTATTTAATTGTGTAATTGTCTATTATTGGATTATTTTAAATATTGGTTAAAGATATACAAATGTCAAAAATAAAAAAAGCTCATTTATCAGAAAATGATACTAGCTATAGTGCTAGCTCGATAAAAGTATTAAAAGGGTTAGATGCTGTTAGAAAAAGACCAGGGATGTATATAGGCGATACTTCTGATGGTACTGGATTACATCATATGGTTTTTGAGGTAGTTGATAATTCTATAGATGAAGCTCTTGCAGGATATTGTAATGAAATTGTTGTAACAATTCATCCTGATAATTCTATATCAGTATCTGATAATGGTCGTGGTATTCCTACTGGAATACATCAGGATGATGAATTCCATCGAAGTGCGGCAGAAATAGTAATGACTGAATTACATGCTGGAGGTAAATTTGATCAAAATTCTTATAAAGTATCTGGTGGATTGCATGGAGTAGGAGTTTCTTGTGTAAATGCATTGTCTGTTTGGTTAAAATTAACAATATATAGAGATCAATCTATACATCGAATAGAATTTGAAAAAGGTATTTGTACCAAACCTCTTAGTGTAATTGGCCATACTGATAAAAGTGGTACTGAAATACATTTTTTGCCTGATGCAGAAATTTTTTCTAATATAGAATTTCATTATGAAATTCTATCTAGGAGATTGAGAGAGTTATCTTTTTTAAATAATGGCGTCAAGATCAAATTAGTAGATTTGATTAAAAATAAAAGTGAAAATTTTGAGTTTTCTGGAGGAGCAAAAGGATTTGTTGGTTATATCAACCGTAACAAAACTGTAATTCATAATGGTATTTTTAGTGCTGTATCTGAGTCGTCTGCTGGTGGTGTTCCTGTTGTTGTTGAAGTAGCTATGCAGTGGAATGATTCTTATTCAGAAAATGTTCTATGTTTTACTAATAATATTCCACAAAGAGATGGAGGATCACATTTAACAGGTCTGAAAGCTGCTATGACTAGGGTATTGAATAAATACATAACAGATAATGAATTAGCAAAGAAAGCTAAGGTAGATACTGTTGGTGATGATATGCGTGAAGGTTTGGTATGTGTATTATCTATAAAAGTTCCAGAGCCAAAATTCAGTAGTCAAACAAAGGATAAACTGGTTTCTAGCGAAGTAAGGCCAGCAGTTGAAGAGGTTATTTATAAAACATTAGAATCATGGCTTTTGGAAAATCCTAGTGAGGCAAAAGCAATTTGTGGAAAGATTATAGAAGCCTCAAGAGCCAGAGAAGCAGCTCGTAAAGCACGTGAAATGACAAGACGCAAGGGTATTTTGGAAGGTAGTGGCCTTCCAGGAAAATTAGCTGATTGTCAAGAACGAGATCCTGCTTTGTCAGAATTATATATTGTAGAAGGTGATTCTGCAGGAGGATCAGCAAAACAAGGTAGAGATAGGAAATTTCAAGCAATTTTGCCATTAAGAGGGAAGGTTCTAAATGTAGAAAAAGCAAGGTTTGATAGATTATTAAATAGTGAACAAATAACAACTTTAATTACGGCCTTGGGCACAAGTATAGGTCCAGATTTTAATATAGAAAAACTCAGATATCATAGGCTTATTATTATGACTGATGCTGATGTTGATGGCGCTCATATTCGTACACTACTATTAACATTTTTATATAGACAGATGCCAGAATTATTAAATAGAGGATATATATATATAGCGCAACCTCCTTTATACAAAGTTAAGGTAGGAAGGGAAGAATTTTACTTGAAAGATGACGAAGAAGAATCCAAACTTATATTGGATCTAGCAATTAAAAACGCTGCAGTTTTTCCAGGGGAACATTCTGATCCGATTGAAGGAGAAAATCTATTAAAATTAGCTAATAAATATTATGAATCAGAAAAAATAATTAAACGTTTATCAAGGACATTTGATATTAATATATTGAATGCTATAGTTGATGGCATTGATTTAAATCTTGATAGTGAAGAAGCAGCTATGATTTCTTCAAAAAATTTATTTGAGAAATTAGATAGTGTAATAACATCAAATAATAATATATCTATAAAAGTTATTAGTGTTGATGGAAATAGTTATGGTCTTGAAATTTCAAGAAAATCATATGGTAATGAAAAAAGTTGTATATTAAATCAAGATTTTCTGAGAAGTAATGATTATATCGTTATGAAAAATACTTTCTATGAATTTAATAATATTTTGAGTGATAGTGCTATTGTGGCACGAGGAATTGGTGATAAAAGAAAATCAGAGAGAATATCTGATTTTAGAGAAGCTGTTAAGTGGTTAATAAAAGAGGCTGAACAATCAGTATCAAAACAACGATATAAAGGTCTGGGTGAGATGAATCCTGACCAGCTTTGGGAAACAACTATGAATCCACAGGCTCGTAGATTGTTGAGAGTCTGTATAGAAGATGCAATTGTTGCTGATCAAGTATTTAGCACTTTAATGGGTGATGAAGTTGCTCCTCGTCGCGAATTTATAGAAGAAAATGCACTTTATGCTAATAATGTTGATTTTTAGATTATATATTGGCTAGTTCTTCAGTCAATTGAATACTTTTAGATATAGTTGCTCCTTGTGCTTCTATTTCTAAAAGAAAGTCTTTTGTTTGTTTTTCGAAACCACTCACTGAGCTCATGCAATCATGTAAAATTACAATTTTTTTTATTTCTTTAGGATTAAGATATTTACAGAAATGTTCCAATGTTTTTTTTATGCAATGACTGCTCGCTTCACCAGCTATTATTAGAATATCGGATTCTTTTACAAATGATAAAACTTGGTTATTATCTATTTCTTTATTTGATAAAGTAGACATAAATATCCCTGATACTGCACTATATTGTTCTATTAATGGGTTTAATCCTTTCATTATGATATTGATATTTTTCAGGTTAGATCTTTCCCATTTCGTGTAGGCTTTGTTTATAGCATAATGAATATTATGTCCCCAAGTGCCTATTTGACAATGGACTGGCCAGGCAATTAGATTCTCTGAATAATGTTTTTCTAGATGTTTTAAATATTTGTAAGAATATTGTTGTAAATTATAATTTTTTGGTATAACAACTCCATTTTCTACATCTTCTGACTTTATAAGTTTAAATGGTTTAATCTCACTTCCATCCTCATTTTTCCAGAAGCTTGTAAGTGAGATATCTATTCCGTAATGACTATCCATAGTAATCATTATATCTGATATATTTCTGATATTATTCTCTATGAATATAGATAATCTTTCCATATCATAATATGCTCCTGGTACAGACAAAGAAGGTTTTTCTTTACTACTATTATAACCAGTTGGCAAAGCACAAAAATCATTTTGAGGATCTATTATTAACAAATGTATTTTTTTCATATAAAGTCCTCAGTTTTTGTTTTTGTTTGATTTCTCAAATTCAAATGCTACTTTATCTTTTTTTATAACGAGAAATGCTTTAAATTTTCTACGGGTTTTTGCGGAAATAAAACCATCTAGTAAATCTGTACGTTTTTCATTAAGCAATTTTATAACTTGATCTTTTGATATTTCTTGTTGAAGAATTTCTTTATTTAATTTGAAACTACAATGATTTACTTCTGATAAATAACCTTCGCATAAATAACTAGATTCATTTTCAAAAACAGGAAGATTACATTTGGGGCATTTTCCTAGAATTTTGCCTTCAGATTTATCAATAATAGAGTTTTCAATTTTTTGTGGTGTATTGTTAAATACGAATTCTAATTTATAATCCTCATTAATTTTTAATATGGCACTAAATGGTTTAAAGTTTTTGCTAATAAAATTATCTAAAGGTCCAATTTTTTTATTTCTTATTAGCTCTTCGACCTCTTCTAATTCAAAAGTTCTTCCACTAGGATATTTACTTATAGAAAAGTCACAACTGAGACATGAATATCTACGATAATTCTCTTTTATTACTCCATTACATTTAGGACAATTACTTTTTAATGTTGCATAATCTCCAGGAATATTATTATTTTCATATTCTTTTGCTTTTTTTACAATATTTTTCGTCATATTGATGATATCTGACATAAATTTTGAACGTTCTAATTTATTTTGTTCTATTTGTTTTAATTTATGTTCCCATTCTCCTGTTAACTCAGGAGATGTTAGTTCTTTAACTTCTAAACCAGATAAAAGAGTCATTAATTGAAATGTTTTTGATGTAGGAATAAGATCCTTACCTTCTCTTCGTAGATAATTTTCTGTTAATAAACCTTCTATAATAGAGGCTCTAGTTGCTGGTGTTCCTAAACCTCTTTCATTTATTGCTTCTCGCAATTCTTCATCGTTTATAAATTTACCAGCTCCCTCCATTGCTGACAATAATGTTGCTTCATTATATCTTGCAGGTGGTTTTGTATATAGCTTATTTAAGTCAATAGAATGAGTTAAAACATTTTCATTTTCTTGAATGGAGATTAATCTTTCTTTAGTTTCATTTTTACTTTTTTCATATATAGATAACCAGCCTGGTTTTGTTAGAATTTTTTCCTCAGTTTTAAAAGTATGCTCATTGACTTTTGTTAACCTTATAATATTTGTATATTCAGCTGGAGGAAAGAATATTGCTAAAAATCTTTTTAAAAGCAGAAAATATAATTTATACTCAAGTTCATTTAATTTATTTGGTATTTGTAGGGTTGGTATTATGGCAAAGTGATCTGATACCTTTTTATTATCAAAAATCCTTTTATTTGGCTGAATCCATTTGTTATTAGTAATTTGTAGAGCGCAATTAGTTAAATGATTTTCTATTAGTTTGGGTTTGTTTTCTACTATAGATTGCATAATATCATTTACAGTTTCTATATAGTCTTCTGGTAAATATCTAGAATCTGTACGTGGATATGTTATTGCTTTATGTTTTTCGTATAATGCCTGAGCTAAGCTGAGAGTTGTTTTTGCTGAAAAGCCGAAATTATGATTAGCTTCTCTTTGTAAAGAAGTTAAATCGTATAAAGAAGGTGGTAATTGTGATATAGATTTAGTTTTTTCATTTGCTACACCTAATTGATTAATGCATTCTTGTTTGATTCTTTCTGCTTCTAATTCAGTCCATATTCTAGATTCTTTATTCTCAGCATTAAATTCATCTTTTTTAAACTTTGTATTTATCCATTTTGCATTATAAAAGCCATTTTTTGTATTAAAAGTAGCTAATATTTCCCAATAATCTTTTGGAATAAATTTTCTAATTATATTTTCACGATTATTAACTATAGCTAACGTAGGAGTTTGCACTCTTCCAACTGTTGTTTTAAAGAAACCACCTTCCTTGCTATTAAAAGCAGTCATTGCTCTAGTGCCATTAATTCCCACTAGCCAATCAGCTTCTGCTCTTGATCTAGCTGCATATTCAAGAGGTTTAAGTAGCTCATCATTTTTCAGATTATTAAATGCTGTGCAAATAGCATTTTTAGTCATTGATTGTAACCATAGTCGAAATATTGGTTTTTTTGTTTTAGAAAACTGAATTATGTATTTGAATATTAATTCACCTTCTCTTCCTGCATCACATGCATTTATGATGGACTCAATATCTTTACGTTTTATGAGTTTAATAAGAGCTTTTAGACGTTCTGATGATTTTTTATCTGTTGGTACTAATTCAAAGCTAGTAGGTATAACAGGTAGATTTGTGAAACTCCATTTTCCTTTAATTGGATCATTAGATGCTGTTAAACTTAATAAATGTCCTATACTGGATGATATTACATAATTTGCATTTTCATATACATCAACATCACGTTTAAAATTTCCAAGCGATTTCGAAATATCAAGTGCAACTGAAGGTTTTTCAGCAATGATCAACTGTTTTTTCATATAAATCCAAATTAGTAAGTATAAATAATGAGCTATTTAACTATTTTAGTAAACAAATTATCGCTTGTTTTTGAGAAATGTCAGTTTACTATAATTTTTTGGAGGGTATAGTTCACTCTATTAATCTTTATTAACAAAATACATTATCTATGTTAACGTAATCTTCTTTTTAGTAAAATTAATTTTTTTATTATTTATTTTATGTAACTATATGTCTAACATTATTATAAATAATTTCAATTAACTATATAGTTACATTTTATAATTTTCAATGAAAATATATTGATTGAATTGTAACTTATTACATTATTAACTTTGTGGTAGAAATATTATGGAATTTAGTAAATTTGATGTTAGTTCTCTTATGGAAATAACTAAACGTCCAGATTTGTTATTTGTTAAGGGATCTGGATCTTGGTTAGAAGACCAAAATGGAAAACGTTACCTAGATTTTATACAAGGATGGGCTGTTAATTGTTTAGGTCATTCTTCTCCAGAAATGGTGCTAGCTTTAAGAAATCAATCGCAATTATTAATTAATCCTTCACCTGCTTTTTATAATATACCATCTATAAATTTAGCTTCTCGTTTAACTCATAATTCTTGTTTTGACAAAGTTTTCTTTGCTAATAGTGGAGCAGAAGCAAATGAAGGAGCTATTAAGCTAGCAAGAAAATGGGGGCAAATTCATAAGAATGGAGCATATAAAATCATTACTATGAAAGATAGCTTTCATGGTCGTACTATAGCTACTATGTCAGCATCAGGAAAGCCAGGATGGGATACAATTTTTGCACCTCAAGTAGATGGTTTTTTAAAGGCCGAAATAAATAATATATCATCTGTTGAATCCTTAATAGATGATAATGTTGTAGCTATTATGTTAGAACCAATACAGGGTGAGGCTGGTGTTATTCCTGCACATATTGAGTTTTTAAAAGATCTGAGAAATCTTGCTGATAAATATAATTTATTACTAATAGTAGATGAGGTACAGACTGGTATGGGTAGAACAGGTAAACTGTTTGCATACCAATATTCTGATATTGAACCAGATATTATGACGCTAGGTAAAGGTATAGGAGGAGGTTTGCCTTTATCAGCTTTACTAGCACGTGAAGAGGTTTGTGTATTTGCTCACGGTGATCAAGGTGGTACATATAATGGTAATCCTTTATGTACAGCAGTTGGATTAGCTGTATTTGATATTATAAGTAAGAAAGAATTTTTGGATTCTGTTTTGAGAAAAGCAGATAGATTATCTAATGGATTAATATATTTATCTCATAAATATTCATTATTAGGAGAAAGAGGTTTTGGTTTATTAAGAGCCTTAGTATTATCTAGTAATGATGCTAATAATATTGTTGAAGAAGCTAGAAATTTAACACCAGAAGGATTATTATTAAATGCTCCAAGACCTAATTTATTACGTTTTATGCCCTCATTAAATGTAACAGATGCAGAAATAGATCTTTTGTTAGAGAAACTAGACTATATTTTTCAAAAAATAATTAAAAAATAAAAAATTTTATTCATTATTTAAGAATCTAATACTTTTTTTAAGAAATAGTATTAGATTCTGAACGGTATTTATTAATTAAGTTGTTTATCTCTTCTATAGTATCAATATAATTATTACCAGCTAGTGTTGGTGATGTTAAATATTTCCCACCTATAATAAAAATAGGTATTTCTTTTACATTGCAAAAATGAAAAAGATTATTCGCTTGTTTCATTTTTATTTCAATTCCGAAAGAATTGAATACTTTATTAAATTTATTAATAGAAATTTGATGTTTTAATAACCAATTTTCTAGGTTCTTTTGTTTTTTAAAGAAAAATCTATCTTTTTTAGTAGTATTAAATATTTCTATATTAAGTTCTGTTCTATTAATAGATTCAATAGTAAAGTAAATTTTTTGTAATTGTTGCGTATAATTATTAGTAGCAATTGGTATTCTTATTATTTTTATATCATTCTGAATGTTTTTAGACCATTCATTTAAATATAGTTCTATTTCATTACAGTGTTTACACATATAAGAAAAAAATTCAATAATCTCTATTGAATTTTCTTGTGATATAGGTATTGTAAAATCTAATATTTCATATTTATTTTTAGCTGCATAGGAAATATTAGAAAAAATAAAACAATATAATACTATTGTTAGTATAATTAATTTTCTAAAAATAGATAATCTATTCATACTTTTGAAGTATTCATTTTAAATATTATTAGATATTTTTATAAATATAAACTTATATTTCAAGTAAATAGTTAGTAACAATTATTACATTTCTTCAGGTATAGATATCCCTAATAAATTTAGACCATTTCTTAATACTTGTAATATAGCGTTTATCAAACGTAGTCTAGCTAGTTTCAAGTTTTCTTGCTCTACGATAACATGTTCTGAGTTATACCATGAGTGACAATCTGCAGCACATTCTTGCATCCAGAATGCGATGAGATGTGGTGATAACTCATCAGCTGCTTGTTTTATTAAAGAAGGAAATTCAGATAAGCGTTTTATCAAATTTATTTCAGAAGAACTTGTTAGGAGATTAGTATCAGATTTTTGAATTAAAGCAAATTTTATATTTGCTTTTTTTAATATCGAATTTAATCTTGCATAGGCATATTGTATATAGTAAACAGGATTTTCTTCTTTTTGAGAAATTGCTAGATCTATATCAAAAATAAATTCTGTATCTGCACGACGTTGTATAAGAAAGTAACGTGCAGCATCACGACCTACCCAATTTATCAGATCTCTCATGGTAACGTATGTACCTGATCTTTTAGAGATTTTTATTTCTTCACCATTACTAATAATTTTTACCATTTTATGTAGAACATATTGAGGATAGTCCTTTGGTATTTTGTTTGATAATGCTTGTAATCCTGCACGCACACGAGAGACTGTTCCGTGATGATCGCTACCTTGTATATTTATTGCTTTATGAAATCCTCTATCCCATTTTGTTTTATGGTAAGCTACATCCGGTACAAAATATGTATAGCCACCATCATTACTTTTACGCATTACCCTATCTTTATCATCACCAGTAAGAGCAGTTGTTTTTAGCCAGAGAGCACCTTCATACTCATAAGTGTAGCCACTATTTATCAGTGCTTGTACAGTTTTTGCTACTTTGCCGGAAGTATATAAAGAACTTTCTAGGTAATAATTATCAAATATCAAACCAAAAGATTTTAGGTCTATATCTTGTTCTTTACGTAAGTAGGCAATAGCGAATGTTTGAATATCATTTAAGGAGTCTATGTTACCAGATGCTATAGTTTTTGAACCATCAATATTATCTATAGATTCTTTATTGATAAAAGCTTTAGCAATATCTATAATATACTCACCATGATATAGGTCTTTATTTTTAGGTTCTGTTATATCAAAATCTATATTTTTGGCTCTTAACTGTACACTTATAGCTAAATTATGTATTTGATTACCTGAGTCATTATAATAAAACTCACTGACGACATTCCATCCTACTGCTTTATAAATCTCGCAAATGGCACTACCTAATGCTGCTTGCCTTGCATGACCAACATGTAATGGTCCTGTAGGATTGGCTGATACAAATTCTACTAATACATTTTTGTCTTTTGAGTTATTTTTAGTGTGACCGTATTTGTCACCATTTAGCTCTATTTCAGCAAATACTTCCATTATGGCTTCTTTGCTAATATAAAAATTAATAAATCCAGGTTTAACAATTTCTATTTTAGAAATAATTTTTTTGCCATCTGGGTATTCATTGAATTTATCTACAATACTTTGTGCTATATCCATAGGATTTTTATTGATTTTTTTTGCTATGCGCATAGCTATATTAGTAGATATATCGCCATATAATTTTATCTTTGGTTTTTCTAAAATTATTTCTATACCACTATTAGGTACCAAATCATTAACTGTGGATTCAATGATATTTTTTAATATTTTTTTTTGATTTGGAAGCATAATCTATATTTTTTAATGCAAATTTATTATATGTATAGTTACATCATATAATATACAATAATCATAAACATCAAAATTTATGATTATTGTTAAAGTTAATTTATAAAGATGATTCAGTTGATTTTATATGTCTATTTATAGCACTTAGGACTGCTCTAAAGGAGGCTGTTACTATATCTCTATCTATACCAACACCAAATCCAGTATTAGAACCATCTATCCGGAGTTCAACATAGCAAGCGGCTTTGGTATTAGTATTAGCTCCTATAGAATGTTCATGATAACTCATGATTCTTGCAGGTATACCTAAAGAAGATATAAAGGCAGATATTGCACCATTGCCTTCCCCTTTTACTAGACGTTTTTCATTATTATACTCTAATTCAGCTTCAATTTTGAAATGCTTGGACTCAACTTCACTAGGATCTCCATCGATACGATGACGTATCAATTTCCATGGATTATCTTGATCTAAATATTCCTCTTTAAATGTTTTATAAACTTCTTCTGCTGTTACTTCTCTTCCTGTTTTATCAGTAATTCTTTGTATGTAACGACTAAATTCAATTTGTAGTCTTCTGGGTAAGGAAAGGCCATATTCACGTTCTAATAGATAAGATACTCCACCTTTGCCAGATTGACTATTAACTCTTATAACAGCATCATAACTACGTCCTAAATCTGCAGGATCTATAGGGAGATATGGCACTTCCCATACTTCATCAGACTGTTGTTTAGCCATTCCTTTTTTAATTGCATCTTGGTGAGATCCAGAAAATGCTGTAAATACCAAATCACCAACATAAGGATGTCTTGGATTTGTAGACATTTGTGTACAGTATTCTACACAACGTCTAACTTCGTCTATATCAGAAAAATCTAAATTGGGATTAATGCCTTGTGTATAAAGATTCAAAGCTAGAGTTAAAAGATCAACATTACCTGTACGTTCTCCGTGACCAAATAAACATCCTTCCACACGGTCAGCGCCAGCCATTAAAGCTAACTCAGCCGCGGCTACAGCTGTTCCTCTATCATTATGAGGGTGTACACTTATAATAACACTTTCTCTGTTGTTTATATTTCTATGCATCCATTCTATTTGATCTGCATATACATTAGGGGTAGATGATTCAATAGTCGCAGGTAGGTTAAGGATCATCTTATTAGTACTTGTTGGCTGATAAATATCAATAACTGTATTTGCTACATCTAAAGCAAAATCTAATTCTGTACTACTAAAAACTTCTATAGAGTATTCGTAACGCCAATTAGTTTGTGGATGTTGACTAAATAAGTCTTTTACAAGTGTTGTGCCATCGACAGCAATTTTCTTAATCTCATCACGGCTCATATTAAAAACTATCTTCCTAAAAGAAGGAGCACATGCATTGTACAGATGGATTATACCATTTTTAGCACCTGCTACAGCCTCTATTGTTCTTTTGATCAAATCTTCACGAGATTGTGTGAGAACTGAAATAGTGACATCTTCAGGAATATATTCATCATCTATTAATTTTCTTACAAAATCAAAATCAGTTTGGGAAGCTGAAGGGAAACCAACTTCTATTTCTTTAAATCCAATTTTGAGTAATTGTTCAAAAAAACTAATTTTTCTTTCAACATTCATAGGCTCTATTAAAGCTTGATTTCCATCGCGTAAATCAGTGCTTAGCCATATAGGTGCTTTTGCAATTGTTTTGCTAGGCCATGTACGATCTGAATAGTCTTTAGTAAATGGGCGAAATGGTACATATTTATTAGCTGGTTTGGCAAGCATAATATTAAAATCCGTAAGTCTTTAAATTGTTTTTACAAAAAATTAAATAATATTTACATATAGACGATTTTTGTGATATTACATATTCTATATGATCAAAATAATAATCATTATTACATTTTGTTATCTATATGTAAAAATAATGTATCTTTAATTTTATCTAAAGTTCTAATTTTACAAATCAAGATTGTATTTTAACATGTATTATAATAAGAGAACTATCTAGAATATAATATATTACTATAGAACCGTTATATTTTATTGTTTTGTTAGATCTAATAGAGGTATTTCAGTAATATTATTAGGATTTATAATCAATCTTTTTATCTCTGTTTCGTTAGTGTTATTTGAGTTACTGGTATTTTCTATATCATTTTCCACTAGAGAAATAGTATTTATTTGTTTTGTATTATTGATCGACAGATCAGGATCACCAAGAGTTCCATTTATTAGTGGTTGAGGAGGTTGCACTATAAATCTTTGACCATTCGCATTTAAAACTTCTTTTTGAGAATTATTATTAATTTTATTAACATTGAAAGTCATATCATGAAATAAGGTTTTCTCAATGAGAATTCCAATAATAATCATTATGGATATGAAAATTAGTATTTTTTTTGTAGCCATGAATTGTAAAAAGTTTTATTATAAATCATTACTAATAGAGAATTGTTTATTATACTCTCTTATTTTGTGGAACACTATTTCTGGATATAATTCCTGTGATATCTTTAATTGTGATTGTGATGTAGCTAGAAAAGTTATGTTTCCTAATGAGTCAAAAGCAATATTAGAAGCATTAGAATCCACAAACTTAGTTAGTGCTTTGTTATTTGTAGATGATATCCATCTTGCCAAGAGAAACTTAACTGGTAAAATATTTACATCAGCATTGTATTCTTGTTTTAAACGATGGGCTACTACTTCAAATTGAAGTTGTCCAATAGCTCCTAGAAGTAATGTATTGCTTCTATACAATTGAAAAACTTGAATTGCTCCTTCTTCTCCTAGTTGTTTTAACCCTGTATGTAATTGCTTGTTTTTTAAGGGATCTTTTATTTCAACAGATCTAAATATTTCTGGAGCAAAAAAAGGAAGACCTGTGAATTGTAAAGTTTCACCTTCTGTAAGCGCATCTCCAAGTTGTAAGACCCCATGATTAGGTATTCCAATGATATCTCCAGCAAATGCTTCATTTATTAAGTCTCTTTTTTGTGATAAAAAAGAAACTACATTATTTGTTTTTATATCTTTTTTAGTTCTAGAAATTTTTAATTTCATACCTCTTTTAAAGACCCCAGAACATATTTTAATAAAAGCTATCCTATCTCTATGGGATGGATCCATATTAGCCTGTATCTTGAATACAAAACCAGTAAATTTTTCTTCATCTGGAAAGACATGTCTTTGTATAGTAGGATGATAAGATGGTGGTGGAAAATATTCTATTAGAGCATTTAAAACTTCTTGTACACCAAAATTATTAATGGCAGAACCAAAAAAAACAGGTGTTTGTTCTCCAGAAATAAATTTCTTTATATCAAATTCTGGGGTTGCTTCTTTTATCAAAGCTACATCTTGTTCTATTTTGCTAAAAAGTTTTTCAAATAATAGATTATTTTTTTTATTTGATCCATTTTTAGTAAGGACATCAGGCATTTGATAACGATCTTGGCCTGCTTTGAATGATAGGATCTTATCTGTTTTTATTTCAAGAACACCTTCGAAAGACTTACCCATTCCTATTGGCCAAGTAAATGGAATGGCATCTATTTTTAAATGATCTTCTATTTCATGTAATAAATTAAAAGGATCTTTAACTTCCCTATCTAATTTATTTATAAAGGTTATTATAGGAGTTTTTCTTTTTCTACAAACTTCTAATAATCTTATGGTTTGTGACTCTATTCCATTGGCCGCATCTATAACCATTAGAGCAGAGTCGACAGCAGTTAATACCCTATATGTATCTTCAGAAAAATCTTGATGTCCAGGTGTATCCAATAAATTAATAATATGATTATTATATTCGATCTGCATAACAGATGAGGCCACAGATATTCCTCTTTGTTTTTCTATTTCCATCCAATCAGACGAGGCATATCTAGAGGCTTTTCTAGATTTTACTGTTCCTGCTATTTGTATAGCTCCAGCAAAAAGTAATATTTTTTCGGTTAAAGTGGTTTTTCCAGCATCTGGATGAGAGATTATTGCAAAAGTTCGTCTTTTTTTTACTTCTTGATGTATATCCATAATTTATTTAACAAATGTTATTTGATAAAATAGTATATATTTCTGTTGTTTTTATAATATAGAAATCAAATAACATTTAATCTACAGCATCAAAATATGAAGAACAGTCTAAGAGAATAGCTTGGCTCCCCGAGCTGGACTCGAACCAGCGACCTGCGGATTAACAGTCCGTCGCTCTACCAACTGAGCTATCAGGGAAAAGTATTATGATAAACAACACTCATTAAATGATATTTAGATTTAACAAATATGTCAATACTTATTAAGAATAAAAATGGTGCCGGCTAGAGGAGTCGAACCCCCGACCTTCGCATTACAAATGCGCTGCTCTACCAACTGAGCTAAGCCGGCTAAAAATATTATTATAACATGTATTGTATACTTATTTAACAATAGAAAAGGCTTTTTTTTCTATTTTAATTGCTTCTGTATTTTCTATCTGGAATTCCATACCATAACCAGTTTCTTTAGAAAAGATATACAATATCCTTTCCATAGGAATAAATATATCTTCTATAATACCGTTAAATCTTGCTTGGAATTTAATAAAATTATTATTTATTTCTATATTATTACATGCTTCTTGACTTATATTTAGTATTATTTTGTGATCTTGTACATAGCTTGTAGGAACTAATGTATTTTTGTCAACACTTACTAATATATGTGGTGAATAGTTGTTATCTGTACACCATTCAAATATAGCTCTTATAAAGTAAGGTTTAGTTGATATTTTATCCATATAATATTCTCATCTATTTACGCATAAGTTTTTCAGCTGGAGACAAGGATTCTATATAGGCAGAACGTGAGAATATTCTTTCAGCATATTTTTGTAACGGAGCTGCACTCTTAGGTAAAGATATTCCATAATGTTCTAAACGCCATAGTAAAGGTGCTATAGCTATATCTAGCATAGAAAAATCATCACCTAGTAGAAATTTATTTTTGGTTAATATTGGTGATAATTGTGTTAGGCGTTCTTTGATATTGTTTCTAGCTTCTAAAATATTTTTTTCATTAATGTTTGTATTTTGAGACTCAAGAATTTTTACTTGAGAAAACAGCTCTTTTTCAAAGGTATATAAGAATAACCGAACTCTTGCTCTGGTTAATGGGTCAGCTGGCATTAATTGTGGATGAGGAAATCTTTCATCGATATATTCGTTTATAATATTGGATTCATAAAGTATCAGTTCTCTTTCAGATAAGATTGGTACTTGGCCATATGAATTCATATCAAAAATTTCTTTTGGTTTGTTTTTCAAGTCTACATTATGAATTTCAAAATCCATCCATTTTTCAAATAAAACAAAACGACATCTATGTGAAAAAGGACAAGTTTCTCCAGAGTAAAGCACCATCATATTTAAATTTACCTTTATAAAAATATATATTGTATTTAAATGGGATTATTTATGTCTATAAAATCAACATCAATATCGAATTCTTTTTTTATAGCCAATCCTAAGGCTTTTATTCCATATCTTTCTGTTGCATGGTGACCTGCAGATATGAATCCAATATTTAATTCTTTAGATATATGAAATACTGGCTCAGAAATCTCACCTGTTATATAAACACTTGCTCCTTCATTATAAGCTTCTATAAATTTATTTTGAGCTCCTCCTGTACACCAAGCTATTTTATCTACAGTTTCATTAGGATTCCCTATTAATAAACTAGTTCTTTTCAGTTTATTGCTTATATGATTATTTAACTCTTGCATTGTGATGTTTTTTTTATATTTTCCAAACATTAGTAAGTAATCTTTGTTTTGTTGTTTTTCGATAGTATCAAAATCTAATATTTTACCTAATTGTACATTATTGCCAATGTTTGGATGAGCATCTAATGGCAAATGATATGCAAATAAACTTAGATCGCTTTGTAAGCATAATTTTATTCTATTCTTTAATATATCGCTTATAACATTATTTCCTTTCCAAAAAATACCATGATGTACAATAACCGCATCAGCTTTTTGATGAACAGCAATATTTAAAAAATCTAGGCTTGATGTAACTCCCACTATTATTTTTCTTATATTTTTTTTACCAGTTATTTGTAAACCATTAGGACAATAATCCACAAATTTTTCTGGCTCTAATAATTCATTTAACCATTGATTCAGGGTCTTTATATTGACAGATTTCATATTTAATTATTGATGTAATATTTAGTAAATTTTACATATAGATTGAATACTCATATATAATAAAAGAATCTGTATTTTAATTATAAATAGAATGATTATTATATCAGGAGTAGTAATTTATTTATGATAGTATGAATATAATTGTCAATATATTTTTTCTAGCAATTCTTAATTGGTTTATAGCAAAAAGAAACCTTTACCATTATTGCAAATCCAAATGCTATTTCTATATATGTTTTTATGTAGTTAGATATATAGAATTGTATTTTTGATAAGGAATGAGAAATGTCTAGTGGAAATAAGCATATTAAAATTATAAAGTCATGGTGTTAGTTAAGTTATAATTATTCATTAGTTTTAAATAGTAGTACACAGTACTTTAATTTCAAAAACACCAGAACAATATTAAATACAGAATTACATAACGATTACAATTATTTATTTGGTTGTAATACATAGTCTTTGAATTAATTTTGTGATGTATCAACTTATTATTTAAGTGTTATATATGTCCAATATTTTTTGTTTATTCTTTAATCTTTTGAATTATCAAAGTCACTTTTTTCCATTTTTAATTTTTTTAAAACAAGACCAAGTTTTTTTTTGATGCAATTCATTTTTTTTGAACCAAATAATATTAATGCCAACAATATTATTACTAACCAATGCCATATTCTAAAATATGCCATCTTAATCTCCATGTTTGCAATTTTTTATAGTTAAGTACCAAAGCCACCTAATATATGAAAATGTAAATGTGGGACCTCTTGTCCTGCAGCAGCTCCACAGTTATTTATTATGCGGAACCCCCCATCAATACCAGATTTACAACCATTAGCAAAAGCTATTTTGGGTATCAACAATAGCATTTTTCCTAACCATATTTCATCATTCTGATGAGTATTTTTGAGAGATTCAATATGTTTTTTTGGTATAATTAATAAATGTATTGGTGCTGCTGGTTTAATATCATGAAATGCCAGAAAATACTCATCTTCATATATTATATTTGCTGGTATTTTTTTCTCTATAATTTTACAAAAAATACAATCTTTCATTTTAAAAAATATTTAAGTTTTATTTAGATTTCTCATGTTTTTTTCTTCAATACCAGAAATTCCTTCTCTTTTTTCTAATTCAAGCATAACATCCTCAGGTCTAAGATTATAATAAGATAGGAGCACTAGACTATGGAACCATAAATCAGCTGTTTCACTTATTATTTTTTGTGGTATGCCATCTTTAGCAGCCATAACTAATTCAGTTGCTTCTTCTCCAATTTTCTTTAAAAAAGAATCTGGTCCTTTGCTAAATAATTCGCTAACATAAGATTTTTTATTTGAGATACCTTCTTTAGGTTTACGAGTTTCTAATATATTTGCTATTCTGCTTAATATTTCAGGATAATTGTGACTATTCATTTTTATACATAATTTTAGGATTTTTTAAAATTTCATCGACTGATGTCCAGATTTTGTTTTCCGAATCATTATTTTTTAGAACACGAAAAAAACAACTTTTTCTACCTGTATGACAAGATATATTTCCTAACTGATTAACCTTTAGTAAGATAACATCCCCGTCACAGTCTAGTCTAATCTCTTGAACTATTTGAGTATGACCAGATTCCTCACCTTTTTCCCATAATTTCTTGCGAGACCTTGACCAGTAAACAGCCTTACCTAATGATATTGTTTTTTGTAAGGCTTCTTTATTCATCCAAGCCATCATAAGAACATCACCATTCTTATAATCCTGAGCTATGACAGGGATTAAACCATCTTTGTCAAATTTTAATTCATCCATCCATGAAATGGTAGGTTTTTTATGATTCATAAATTCATCTTATTGATATGCCCAAATTTGATAAAAAATTTTTACATTCTTTAATAGAATATTCGCCAAAATGAAATATACTTGCTGCTAATACTGCACTAGCATGACCTTCTAAGATACCATCTGCCAAATGCTGTAAATTACCAACTCCTCCAGAAGCTATAACAGGTATAGGTATAGAGTCAGATATAAGTCTTGTTAATTCAATATCAAATCCAGTTTTTGTACCATCTCTATCCATACTAGTTAGTAATATTTCTCCTGCTCCATATGATGAAACTTGTTTTGCCCATTCTATTGCATCTAGACCTGTTGCATTACGTCCGCCTTTAGTGAATACTTCCCATTTATTTAATTCTCCTTTTTTAGATGTTTTACGGGCATCTATGGCTACTACTATACATTGAGATCCATAGTAGGATGAGGCTTCTTGAATTAATTTTGGATTACTGACAGCTGTGCTATTAATACTAATTTTATCTGCCCCAGCATTTAATAATCTTTGAATGTCAGCTAATTTTCGAACTCCTCCACCAACTGTTAAAGGAATAAATACTTGTGAGGCTACTTTTTCGATTACAGGTAATATAAGATCTCGTTCATCACTAGAAGCGGTTATATCTAAGAAGGTTATTTCATCAGCTCCTTGTTCGTCATATTTTTTTGCTATTTCGACAGGATCTCCAGCATCAGATAAATTAACAAAATTTACCCCTTTAACTACACGGCCTCCAGTAACATCTAGGCAAGGTATTATTCTTTTTGTGAGAGAGTTTTTACTTTTCATATTAATTTACTAGTTTTTCAGCTATTTTCAGTGCTTGTTGAAAATCGAGAGTGCCTTCATAAATACTGCGACCAAGAATGGCTCCAGAAATTCCCTCTTCAGCTACTTTACATAATTCTTCTATGTCTTTTATAGTTGCTATGCCACCAGAGGCATATACTGGTATTTTGACATTTTGTGCTAAATTAACAGTAGCTTCTATATTGACTCCGGAAAGCATACCATCTCTTCCAATATCAGTATATATTATTCCGTCACATCCATAATCTTCAAATTTTTTTGCAATATCTATGATATTATGACGTGTAATTTTACTCCATCCATCAGTAGCTATTTTACCATCTTTAGCATCTAATCCTACTATAATATGTCCAGGAAAAGCCACACAAGCTTCATTTAAGAAACCGGGGTTCTTAATAGCTGCAGTTCCAATTATTACATATGAAATGCCAGAGTCTAAATAATATTCAATTGTATTTAAATCACGAATACCTCCACCAATTTGAATTTCTACATCTTGGTTTACTGATTTTAATATACTTTTGATTTGATTATCATTTTTTGGTTTTCCAACTACTGCTCCATTTAGGTCAACTAAATGTATGCGTTTGGCTCCATCATTCACCCATTTTTTAGCTATTGTAGTTGGGTCTTCTGAAAAAACAGTAACATCTTCCAAGTTTCCTTGGCGTAATCTAACACATTTTCCATCTTTAAGGTCGATAGCAGGAATTAACAACATGATATATTATCAATTAATAATTAAAAAAAATCTAACATGAAATGTTAGGGTTTCCAATTTACAAAATTGCGATACAAAATTAAACCATTTTTAGAACTTTTTTCTGGATGAAATTGTACTGCAAATATATTGTTAGATATTATTGCACTAGCAAAAGATATCCCGTAGTCAGTTTCTCCCAATATAAGTCTAGAGTCAACAGGTTTTACGTAATAGCTGTGCACAAAATAAAAATGAGTGTTGTTTGGTATGTCAGTCCATAAATGATGATTTTGACATTGTCTTACTCTATTCCATCCAATATGTGGTACTTTCAGAAGCTGATTATTTGATTGTGAACAAATATTATTTTGTGCAAAAATTTTACCTTTGAATAAATATACATGACCTTTTATTAAAGAAAGACATTTAGTATTATTACCTTCCTCACTAGATTCGAATAGCATTTGTTGGCCAACACATATACCCATTACTGGTTTGTTATTAATAGTTTCTTTAACTATTTCTAGTAATCCAGATTTTTCAAGATTCATCATAGAATCAGACATAGCTCCTTGACCAGGAAGAATTATTCGATCTGCTTCAGATATATCCTTAGCTTTATTACAAATTTTTATGCTAGCTTCTGGAGCGGCATATTGCAAAGCACGAGCTACAGAATGAAGATTACTCATTCCATAATCAATAATAGCAATTTTTGTCACGACATAACCTTTAGTGAGTTATTTTTTGTTTATAAAATACCTTTTGTAGATGGTATTATACCCTTCATTCTTTCGTCTAAAGACGCTGCTTGTCTTAGAGCTCTGCCAAAACCTTTAAAAATTGATTCACATTGATGATGTGTATTTTGGCCTTTGAGATTATCTATATGTAAAGTCATAGACGCATGATTTACTAATCCTTGAAAAAATTCCCTTATTAGATCTATATCAAAATTTCCAACACGCGCTCTGGTATAATTTACATTATATTCTAGATGAGGTCTTCCAGAAAAATCTATCACTATCCTTGATAGGGACTCATCTAATGGAACATATACGTGGCTATAACGAGAGATTCCTATCTTATCTCCTAATGACTCTTTAATAGCCATTCCTAACGTTATTCCTACATCTTCAGCAGAATGATGGTCATCTATATAGTTATCACCTTCAGCTTTGATATACATATCAATAAGGCCATGTCTGGATATTTGTTCTATCATATGGTCAAGGAAAGGCATATTTGTTTTGATAGATTGTTTGCCTGTTCCATCAATATTTATATCTACATTTACCGTTGTTTCGTTTGTTTTACGACATACTTTAGATGTTCTCATAGTCACTACTAATTAATTAGGTTTTTTAGAATGTTTAAAAGAATTAAATTTTCTTCGAATGTTCCTATAGATATTCTCAAACAATTTTTTAACAAATTATGAGAGTTAGATAGGTTTTTGACAAGAACGCCTCCTTTCTTTATTTTTTCATATAAATCAGTTGCATCAAATTTATTGCAAATTTTTATGAGTATAAAATTTGCATGTGATGGAAATACAGTTAAAGTGCTAAATTTTTCTAATTCTGATTTCAAGAATTCTTTGTTTTTTAAAATTTCTTTGGTTTGTTTATCTAAAATATTTTTATTTGAGATAATCTCCAGAATAGCCTGTTCTGTAAGAATGTTTATGTTATAGGGAGGTCTTACTTTATTTATTTGATTTATCCAATCATGAGTTCCTGATAAATAACCAAACCTGAGTCCTGCTAAACCTATTTTTGATACAGTTCTTAAAACAAGAATATTCGGTAATTTAGTAATCATTTGCATCCATGTATGATCTGTAAATGCTTGATATGCTTCGTCAATAATAACTAACCCTGGTGCATTATCTATGATTTTTTGTACTTCATCATTATTCCATAGGCTACCAGTAGGATTGTTTGGCATAGCTAAAAAGATTACTTTGGGTTTATGCTTCTCTATTGCACTAAGCATATCTATAATATTTAGCTGGAAATTATTATTTAATGGTACATCTATAAATTTAGCATGATTAAATTTGGATGCCATTTCAAAATATACAAATGAAGGCGATGGGGATAAAACAACATCTCCTGGTGAGCAACAACTTTGAATAATGAGCTGTATTAATTCATCTGATCCATTACCAAATAAAACATCAGCTTCAAGTGGTATATCAAAAGCATGTTTGATGGTTTGAACTAGTTCTTTTTTATTTATTGAAGGATATCTATTAAATGATAATGAACTTATTCTTTTACTTATTTTTTCGCGCAGTTCATTCGGTAGTTCATATGGTGATTCCATTGCATCTAGTTTAATTAAACCAGATGCATCGTTAATTGGATAAGATGTAGTTTTTTGTATATCTTGTCTTATAGTATGGAAAATAAAGTCACAAGATTTTTGAAGCTTCGCTGCCATAATTATTCTCCATTAATACGATATTGAGCACTTGCTGCATGTGCTTGCAAACCTTCTCCCAATGCAAGATCAACGGCTATTTTCCCTAATTCTATAGCTCCTGTTTTAGATACATTAATTAAGCTAGAGCGTTTTTGGAAGTCATATACTCCAAGAGGAGATGAAAATCGGGCAGTACGTGATGTTGGTAATACATGATTAGGGCCAGCACAGTAATCACCAAGTGATTCCGAAGTAAATTTACCTAGAAATATGGCACCAGCATGTTTAATATTTTTTAAAACTATATTAGGGTTTTCTATAGAAATCTCTAAGTGTTCAGGAGCTATTTTGTTGGCTATATCACAAGCTTCTTCTAGATTTTTTACTTGAATTAGAATTCCTCTATTAGATAAGCTTTTTTTCAAGATTTCTTGTCTAGGCATTTCTGGTAGTAGTTTATTTATAGCTATTTCTACTTTTTTTATAAAAGATGCATCAGGGCATAGTAATATAGATTGTGCTAGCTCATCGTGTTCTGCTTGTGAAAATAAATCCATAGCTATCCATTCTGCTGGAGTTTTTCCATCACATATAATAAGAATCTCACTTGGTCCAGCTATCATATCTATTCCAACAGTACCAAAAACTTTTTTCTTAGCAGCTGCTACATAGGCATTTCCTGGTCCAACTATCTTATCAACTTGAGGTATAGTTTCTGTGCCATATGCTAGAGCACCCACAGCTTGAGCCCCACCAATAGTTAATATCAGGTCCACTTCACATATAGCGGCAGCAGCTAAAACAAGAGGATTCATATAACCATCGGGAGTTGGAGAGGTTATAATTAATTCTGGCACTCCAGCTACTTTGGCTGGTATTGCATTCATAAGAACAGATGATGGATAAGCTGCTTTTCCTCCAGGAACATACAAACCGACTTTATCTATTGCTGATATTTTTTGGCCTAGCGTTGTTCCATCACTTTCTGTGTATTGCCATGTCTCTATTTTTTGATATTCATGATATTTCCTAATTCTGGCTGCCGACAATTCTAAAGATTTTCTTTGATTTTTTGGAATACTATCTAATGCTTCTAGCCATTTGCTTTTAGGTATTTCTAGTTCCGTAGATTGTTTTACATTTATTCTATCTAATTTATTAGTATATTTTATTAATGCTTTATCACCTTGAGTTTTGATGTCTGACAATATAGAATCTACAGTTTGTTCTATAACTTTATCTTCTGTTGAGGTAAAAGATAACAGTTTAGAAAGTTTCATATAAAAATCTTCTTCACATGAATTCAGATAGTTAATTTTAATCATATTCACATATCCATTTATACTAAAGAATTAATATTTTGTAGTTAATTACTAGCTTTATAGAAAGCGTTCATCAATGGTTTTAGCTTATCTCCTCTATTTTTTAAAGAAGCTCTATTAACTACTAATCTTGAAGATATTTGCATTATATCTTCAACAGGAACTAAACCATTAACTCTTAATGTATCGCCTGTAGAGACAACATCAACAATTGCATCCGCTAATCCAACCAATGGAGCTAGTTCCATGGAACCATAAAGTTTAATTATATCTACATATACCCCTTTTGCAGCAAAATATTCTCTGGTAAGTTTAACATATTTTGTTGCTACTCTTAGCCTAGCTCCTTGTTTTACAGCATTTGCATAATTGAAATCTTTGCGAACAGCAACTGATAGTTTACATTTAGCTATATTTAGATCAATCGGTTGATATAAACTACCTGGATGTTGCGCAGAATGCTCTATTAATACATCTTTACCAGCTATTCCTAGATCGGCAGCTCCATATTGCACGTATGTTGGAACATCAGATGCTCTTAGTATCAAAAGTCTCAAGTTAGGGCTGCTAGTTGGTATAATTAGTTTTCTAGATTTCTCTGGATTTTCCATTACTTGTATGCCAGCATCAGCTAACAGAGGCATTGTTTCTTCAAAAATTCTACCCTTAGATAGAGCAAGAGTAATTTGTATATCTGAAGATTCTTTCATTCTTTATTCCTTTCTAGGTTTTCTTAGAATATTGGCTCCCAACATTCTAAGTTTTTCTTCCATTTTTTCATATCCACGATCTAAATGGTATATGGATTCTATTATTGTTGTTCCTTTGGCTCCTAAAGCAGCTATAACCAAACTAGCTGAAGCTCTTAAATCAGTTGCTTTTACAGTTGTACCATAGAGTTTATCAACGCCACGAACTATAGCTTTATTACCATCTATAGTAATGTCAGCCCCCATTCTTCTTAATTCAGGTACATGCATGTACCTATTTTCAAAAATATTTTCTGTTATTAAAGATGTGCCATTAGCTATAGTATTCATTGCCATAAACTGTGCTTGCATATCTGTAGCTAAACCTGGATATTCACTAGTGTAAATATTTACAGCATTAGGTTTTTTATTCATTTTGCATTTTAACCAATCATGTCCAATTTCTATTTCTAATCCGGCTTCTTTTAATTTTTTGAGAGTAGAGTTCATTTCATATGGTTTGACATTTACTAGGTTAATACATCCGCCAGTAGTAGCTAACGCACATAAGAATGTTCCAGCCTCTATTCTATCTGGAGATATTACATATTTAGCGCCATTTAAGTAGTTAACGCCTTCTATTTTTATGCGTCTCGTACCATGGCCAGTAATCTTAGCTCCCATTTGTATCAGAAAATTTGCTAAGTCTATAATTTCAGGTTCACAAGCTGCATTTTCTATTATTGTAGTTCCTTTTGCTAAAGAGGCAGCCATTATAAAATTTTCTGTGCCTGTGACAGTGAGCACATCAGGTTTTATGACGGTTCCTTGCAATTTTTTTGATTTGGCTATTATAAAGCCTTGTTCCATTCTAATTTCAGCACCTAAGGCCGATAAAAACTTAATATGTTGATCAACAGGTCTTTGTCCTATTGAACATCCTCCTGGTAAACTTATTCTTGCTTCTCCATATCTTGTTAGTAAAGGACCTAGAACCAATATGGAGGCTCTCATAGTTTTTACTAGATCGTAAGGAGCTTCAGTATTTTTTATTTTATCTGCTTGAATTTTTATGTGATTGCTTTCTTTTGAAGTTTTTGCACCAAGATGCTCTAAAAGTTTTAGAATAGTTTTTACATCATCTAATTCTGGAACATTTTTTAGAAGAATAGGTTCTTCAGTTAATAGTCCTGCGCATAGTATTGGCAAGGCAGCATTTTTTGCTCCAGATACATAGACTTCTCCATTTAAGAGTGATTCGCCTACTATATGTAGTTCTTCTGTGGAAATCATTTTCGAGTTGACTGCCTTTATAAATAATTATTTACAAAATAATTTAGTTCCTAATTTTATAGCCAATTGATAGTAAATATAAAGCATAAGATGCAAGTATGAAAAGCACAGAAATACTAATAATAAAGCTTTGCCAGGGAGAAACATCAGATATATCAAAGAAGCCAAAACGAAAACCGTCTATAACATAAAACACAGGATTGTATAAAGAGACTTGTTGCCAGAATTTAGGCAAATTATGTATAGAATAAAAGACTCCCGATAGAAATGTAGATGGAACTATTAAAAAGTTCTGGAATACTGATAATTGATCATATTTTTCAGAGTATAGTCCGGCTATTATTCCTAAAGAACCCATAATTCCACATGCAATAATAGAAAATGTTATGACCCATAACATATTGCTTGGAAAGATTGGGAATAGTATTAAAGAAATAATCCATACACTTGCTCCAACAAGTAATCCTCTTGCAACAGCTGCTATTATGTATGCAAAGAAAGTCTCCATAGGTGAAATAGGTGACATTAGCATAAAGATTATGCTGCCTGTCATTCTGCTTTGTACTAGAGAGGATGATGGATTGGAAAAAGCATTTTGTAGCATGCTCATCATCATAAGACCAGGTATGATAAAATGAGTATACGGAATAGCATCGTATGCTATTTTTTCGCCTAGCACCTGAGAAAAAACTAATAAATATAGTATAGCTGTTGTTACTGGAGCTGCAACAGTTTGAAAGAATACTTTGTAAAATCTTAATAACTCTTTATGCATAAGAGTTATAAATCCGGATTTCTTTGAATTTATTATTTTTGTTACAATTTCAAATTGTTTGTTTTTCACCCTATATCCTCTTAAGTGTTGCTATCAATGTTTTTCTCGTTCATTATTTTTACAAAAGCATCTTCTAGTCCTTGTCCTCCTGCCTTGGATAGAATTTCTTTCGTATAATCAAGAGCTACAAGTTTGCCTTCTTTTAATATTGCCAATCTTTTACAAAGAGCTTCAGCTTCCTCTAAGTAGTGAGTTGTTAATAGAATAGTATGTCCATAACTATTTAGGCGAGATATGAATTCCCATAAAGTGTGTCTTAATTCCACATCAACACCAGCTGTTGGTTCATCTAAAATTATAACAGGTGGTTTATGAACTAATGCTTGTGCTACTAAAACTCTTCTTTTCATACCACCAGATAATGTACGCATATTATCATTTGATTTGTCGCTTAGACCTAGGTTATGTAAAACCTCATCTATCCAATCATCATTTTTTCTAAGACCAAAGTAACCTGATTGTATACGTAGAGTTTCTCTTACTGTAAAGAATGGGTCATATAATAATTCTTGAGGAACAACACCTAATATTCTTCTTGTTTTATCGTAATCGCTGATTACATCAAAACCATAAATTTTTGCATGACCTGAACTGGGATAAGAAAGCCCAGATAGTATAGATATAAGAGTGGTTTTCCCTGCACCATTTGGGCCAAGTAGCCCAAAAAATTCACCTGGTTTTATTTGAAGGTCTATATTTTGTAGAGCTGGTTTGTTTATTACTGAATTTTCTTTTTTATTAAAAATAATACAATTTGTAGATTTTTTTTGATATGTTTTTGATATTTTTTCTAGGCTAATGGCTAACATATGCGTTTTTATTAAAAATATTTTGAAGTATTTTAATCAATTATCATTCAATTTTTTGATTAAGTTATCTATACCAGATTTGTTAATTTCTTTATTAAACTGTGATCTATAGTTTTCTACTAACCAAAGTCCTTCTATGCTTACGTCATATATTTTCCATTTGTTTTCAGTCATAGAAAGCCTATAACCTATTTGTATACTTTGTCCATTTGGTTCTTTTATAATAGACTTTGCTATTGTATTACTACAGTCAATCCCTGTCTTATTTACCTGAGTAGACATTGTGGCATTTGGAGAAATTTGTAATAAAGCCATTGAGTAGGTCTTTATTAATTTTTTACGGAACAGATCTATTAATTCTTCTTTTTGCTCGTTTGTAGCCGTTTTCCAATGACGTCCAGCAGTTAGCTTGGTCATTTTTTGAAAGTCTACGTGTGGTAGCATATAAATCTTGACGATTTCATTTAGTTTTAATAAGTCAACCTTAGCTGGATCCAATTCTTTTTTCATAGCAGATATAGCTTCTTCAGAAACTCTTAGTAAGAATTGATCAGGGGGTTCTAGATAACTAGATTGTGCATAAGCGTTGCAGAAAAAAACGACACTTAATAAACTATATAATAAACTTTTCAAGTATTTATCTGTAAACATGTTTGTTATACTCTTTTATATTCAAGTGTTTTATTATTCATCATCATATATAATATCTTCTAAGTTTTCGTGGATCATAATTTCTCTTTTTTTGGAGTAAGCATTTTTTATAAGAGAGTAATGATCAATCGAAATTTCCTTAATAAGATCTGTCATATGCATGATTTTAGCACGATAATTAATTATTGATAAAATTGATAGTAAATTATAGTGTTCTGAGTTATATTTTCTGAGAGGATTAAATATTTGATTAATACCCATACCCATGAGATCACGTGTGTTGCTTGGTCCTATAAAAGGAATAACAAGGTATGGACCAGGAGGTATGCCCCATTTGCCTAGAGTTATACCAAAATCATTTTGTATTTTTTCTGCACCAGACATAGATGCTACATCAAACAATCCAAAAACACCCATTGTTGAATTAAATAAAAATCTTCCAACAGTATTTATTCCATCCACTCCTCTTCCTTGAAGAAAACAATTCATAGCAGATTGTACATCGTCTACATTGCTAAAAAAATTATTTACAGATGATTGAACTGCTTTTGGTGTTATATAATTGTACGATTTTGCTGCAGGTAATAGGATTGCTTCATCTAAAGAAGAATTTATCTTGTGGGCTGTTCTATTTAGTCTTTCAATATTGTTAAGCACAATATTTTTCTGAAAAGAGTTAGTGGTATTACACCCAGATAGCATCAATGATAAGATGACTAACAAAATTTTTGTCATGAATAACTCACAGTAATTTGAGCAATTAATAGCTGTTATTAATATTGATTAGCGAAAATACTATTGGATTTGGTTACATCATCCTTTTCTACAAGAAAGTAAAGTAATTTGCTAACTAAATGTTCTATTGATAAAGCACTTTGAGTATTTATAATTACACCTTTATTTTCTAACATTGTTTCTTCAGCACCTGGAGTTAAGCCTATAAATTGCTCACCTAGAATTCCAGAAGTTAAGATTGAAGCAGTAGTGTCAATAGGAAATGGGATTCTTTTATCAATTTCTATAATAACATCTGCTAAAAGAGTTTTATCATTAAATTGTACCTTTTTTACCCGACCAACTTTGACCCCAGCACTTTTTACTGGAGCATTAGCTTTTAATCCTCCTATGTCTTCAAAATGTGTCGTAATAGTATAGACAGAAGAAAATGAAGTAGATCTGCTATTACTAGCATATAACGCTAGAAAAATAAAAGATATAACTCCTATAATAACAAATAGGCCAACCCATACTTCTATTTTATATTTTTTTGTATGCATAAAATTATTTCGTGAACATTATAATAGTTAATAGAAAATTTATTGCTAATACTGATAAATAACCGTTTACTACTGAATTAGTTATGGATTCAGAAACACCTTCTGGCGTAGAGCGAGATTCCCATCCTTCATATAGTGATATTAATGAAGCAACAATTCCGAAGATAATGCTTTTTATCAATCCATTTAGTATGTCATTTTTTAGACTTATACCATATTGTATTTGAGACCAAAAAACTCCTTGATCAATTCCAGATATAATCACTCCTATTATCCATCCTCCTATAATTCCTGATACAGAAAAAATTAATGATAATAATGGCACCGATATTGTTCCAGCCCAAAACCTAGGAGCTAAGATTATTTTTGCAGGATTTATAGCCATAATTTCCATGGCTATAATTTGTTCTTCTGCTTTCATAAATGCAGTTTCTGCTGCCATAGATGTACCAGCTCTACCTATGAATACCATTGCTGTTACAACTGGAGAAAGTTCACGAACTAGAGCTAGTGCTATTGTGAAACCAAGAACATCTTCTGCTTTATATTTATTGAGTATGCAATAACCTTGTAATCCTAGAATACATCCTATAAATAATCCAGAAATAACTGTGATTAATATGGATTTATTTCCGAGCACAAAAATTTGTTTTATTAATAGTTTAGGCCTTTGAAAAATTACGCTACTACAAGACAATATTTTAATAAAAAAACAAACGAACCTTCCTATGTTTGATGTTGTACGGTAGATCCAGTAAATTATTTTAGATATTGTAATCATATTTTTTTTCTTGCTCTTTTAGCCATTTCTTATATTCTTCTGTTTCTGGATAATGAAAGGCCACTGGCCCATCAATATTGCCCTGTATGAATTGTTGAACATAAGGATTATTTGAGTTCACTAGTTCTAATGGTGTTCCTGAGGCAGCAATCATACCATTATCTATTATATAGACTATATCAGATATTTTGAAAGTTTCTCTTACATTATGAGTTATTAGTAATGATGTACATTCATTTTTTTTTGATAGTGTTTTTATGAGGTCTGCTATTATCCCTGATGAAATAGGATCTAGTCCTGAAAAAGGTTCGTCATATAATACAAGTTTTGGATTTAATATTATTGCTCTCGCAAGAGCAACGCGTTTTGCCATTCCTCCAGATATCTTTGTTATTGGTAAGTGCGCTGCCGCTTTTAATCCAACACTATCAAGTTTTTCCAAGACTATTGTTGTTAATTCGCGATCGGATATAACACTAAGTTCGGTTAAAGGAAGAGCTATGTTTTCAAATATATTCAGGTCCGAGAATAACGCACCATGCTGAAATAACACACCCAAATTTTTCCGTAAATCTTTGAGATCTTTACTGGATATATTACCTAGATCTTTATCAAAAATATGGATACTACCATGTTTTATTGGTAATTGACCTGTTATTGTTTTTAATAAGGTTGTTTTGCCTGAGCCAGACCTACCCATAATTGCTATAATTTTGCCTTTTTCTGCTTTTAGGGAAATATTATTCAATATTATTCTATTTCCATAACCCGCAAATAGATTACTTAAAGTTAGAGCATTGTTAGTTTTATTCATAATATTACATGGTTTTATTATATTTTTTTATTTATAATTACATAATTAATTTATGGTTTCTCTCCATTTTTATTTTTCTAAGTGCTTCTAAATTTAAAGCATTATTTCATAAATTATATAGAGATGCTCATTTATAATGAATTATGTTGTCAAAACATGCTCACAAGAAGATATCATAGTTAATGCGACATATAGGTAAGATAGTACGATAAAGTGTAATATGTATACATTCATTTTGTTGCTCTGTTAATCAATATTGGATATAAAACAGGGAGTGCGATTGTGGATAAAACTAATAAATTTTTAGTTCCTTTTAAGAAAGATGTATCAATTCATGATGAATTTAATTTTGGTAATCTTGGTACTATAGAGGCTTATATATCAGCTGTAAATAAATTACCAATTTTATCTGCTGAAGCAGAGCTAGAATTAGCAAGAAATTTAAGAGATACTGGTAGTTTAGAAGCAGCAAGGAAGCTTGTTTTATCCCATTTGCGCTTAGTTGTTTCTATAGCTAGACAATATTTGGGTTATGGTCTGCCTCATGCTGATTTAATACAAGAAGGTAATATAGGACTTATGAAAGCTATAAGAAGATTTGATCCAGAACGAGGGGTTAGGCTTATGTCATTTGCAGTTCATTGGATTAAAGCTGAAATACATGAGTTTGTGATAAAAAACTGGCGTTTAGTAAAAGTTGCAACAACAAAAGCGCAACGTAAAATATTTTTTAATCTTCGTAGTATGAGTTCTAATAATTCTTCACTTGATTCTAAAAAGGTTAATAATATAGCTAATACTCTGAATGTTCGTGAAGAAGATGTACGTGAAATGGAAACAAGATTATATGGTAGTGATATTCCTCTTGATGGACCAGTACAGCAAGAAGATAATGTTAAAACATTTCCAATATATTATTTATCAGATGATAGACAGTGTCCTGATAATATATTAGATCAAAAATCTATAGACTTAATGCAAACTGAAGGTTTGCAAGGGGCCTTGGATATATTAGATGAGCGCTCTCGCAGAATTGTAGAGTCTAGATGGTTAAAAGATAAAGAAAATTTAACTTTAAGTGATTTGGCTAAAGAATTTGGTGTTTCTGCAGAAAGAATTAGACAAATAGAGTCTGCTGCTATGAAAAAAATGAGAAGTTTCTTGCTAGATTATTCTAAATAGCTAGAATATAAAATTTTAATTTGTTTTTTTAGGAAGTTTTTATGAATGTTGGTTTTATTGTTTTTGGATTAGCTGGTTTATTAACACTAGTCTGTTTTTTATCACCTATTGCTGTTCGCATAAAACTTCCTTATTCTGTATTGTTAGCTATAGTAGGTTTTTTTCTGGGAATAATAGTACATACTCATTCTTGGGCTCCTTTAGTTGTTTCTGATTTTTTAGAATCTTTAGGATCATTAAAGATTTCTTCAGAAACATTTCTAATGGTTTTTCTTCCAGTATTATTATTTGAGACTGCTCTATCAATGAGTGTTCGTAGATTATTAGATGATATTGGGCCTATTCTAATGATGGCTATTGTAGCTGTAGTAGTCTGTACTATAGTTGTAGGTTTTACTTTGAATGAAATTTCATCATATGGATTGGTTTCTTGTTTATTGCTGGGTTCTATTGTTGCAACCACTGATCCTGTCGCTGTAGTTGGTATATTTAGAGAAGTAGGGGCACCAAAACGCTTGACTACCCTAGTTGAGGGAGAAAGCTTATTTAATGATGCTGCATCTATAGCGTTATATACAGTATTACTAGTTGTGTTAGTAGGAAAAGCTGAGTTATCAATGCAAACTGTTATGAATGATTTCATTGCTTTATTTATAGGAGGAGGTATAGCTGGTTATATAATGGGTCGTTTTGCTTGCTTTTTATTTGCTTGGCTTAGAGATTTTCCTGCTGCAGAAATAACTCTGACATTAACTCTAGCATATCTATCATTTTTTATTTCTGAACACTATCTTCATGTTTCTGGTGTCGTTGCTACAGTCATAGCTGGTTTGGTTGTTGGCTCTACTGGAAGAACAAGGATGTCATCTACTACATCTAAATATTTATCAAAATTTTGGGGGCAAATAGGTTTCTGGGCTAACTCATTGATTTTTTTATTTTCTGCAATGTTGATACCTCGTTTCATGGGTACTTTAGATTTGCATATGTTAAAGTTAATTTTGATAGTTTTTGTTGTAACCTTATTAGCTCGTGCAATAGTTATTTTTGGATTTTTGCCAGTTTTAGGTATTACTAAGTTGGGAACAACTGTTAGTCTGCCTTATAAATGTGTAATGTTATGGGGTGGTTTAAGAGGGGCTGTTTCACTTGCTTTAGCTCTTGCTGTAACAGAAAATGCCTTAGTTCCTGAAGAAATAAGACATTTTATTGCAATAGTTACTACAGGTTTTGTTTTAATGACATTATTTGTTAATGGTATAACTCTCAGGCCTTTAATTAGAGTTTTAAAATTGAATGAATTATCTCCTATAGAAACTACAATAAGGAATCAAGTTTTAGGAGTAACTTTAGAAGAACTACAAGAACGTACGGAAGAAATAGCGCAAACAGAGCATATAGGTAAAGAGTCTTTGGAGCGAGTTCAAGCTGTTTTTAGATCTAGTCTTTCTAGATTGCATGATGTTCAATTAGCTCAAATGAACAGAGAAGAGAGAATATCAGCAGGTTTAGCTATTTTATGTCAACGTGAACAAGAGATGTTCCTTGATATATTAAAAGCTAAGTTAGTTGATGAGAAAGTTGCTGATACATTGTTGTCTAGAGCTGAACATTTAGAAGATGTTGTACGTAATAAAGGATTGTGCGGCTTTGAGTCTGCTATTGAGTATGATTTACATTATTCTATTTCTTTTAGAATTTCTTTATGGTTTCAAAGAGTTTTTGGTATTCAGTTTTGGCTTGCAAAGAATTTAGGCTATAGATTTATAACTTTGATGAGTAAAAGATCAGTAGCTCAACGTCTGATTTGTTTTGCTAAAGAGCAAGTTTCTCCAATATTAGGGAAAGAAATAACTGAAATTATTATTAATGCTCATAATAAACGTTTAAATTATATAGAAAATGCATTGCAGGCAATGATTTTACAATATCCTATCTATGCTATGTCTCTGCAAGAAATTTATCTTGGCCGTGCTGCCTTTGAGTTAGAGCGTGTTAGATATCTTGATATGCTAGAGAATTCATTAATAAGTGGAGAAATTTATGATGATTTAATTGCAAAATCTCAAAGTAGATGGAGTCATATAGATAAAAATCCTAAATTAGATATAGAATTAAGTTCTTCCGAGTTAATAAAAAAAGTACCGTTTTTTCATGAGCTAAGTCCCAAATCACTCAAAGCAATTAGTAGATTATTAAAGCCTATACTTGTTTTGCCTGATCAGATTGTTACAACTAAAGAAAAACATAGTGATAATATGTATTTTGTTGCTTCAGGAGCTGTAGCTATGCATTTGCCCGATGGTACTAAGATTGAGTTAGGAAGTGGTGAGTTTTTTGGCGAGTTAAGTTTATTTGGTCAAGCTCATTTAATATCAAAAGTAACTTCTTTAGGCTATAGTAAATTATTATTGTTGAGTGCAAAAGATTTAAAAGCTTTATTATCTAAGGATTTTGCTTTGCGTGAGCGAATAGAAGATGTTGCTAGACAAAGAATTTTAGCCATAGATGTTTGGAAAGAACATGGATCTATAATTCCTGATGAAGACTTAGACCCGTCTTAATTTTCTGTATTAAGTCTTTAATGATCACAAGTGATGATTCTTCAGTGATTTCATTTCTTTCAACTAATCTGATTATTTCTTCGATAGAATGGATTTTAATTATGTCTATTTCTCCATCTTTATTTGAAGGGATCATATTATTTAGTAAACATGAGCTTGAGAACAGTTCTTCGATTTGAAAACCATCACTTGTCAATTTATAGATATCAGTTATTTTTAGTAATTCTGATCGCTGGCTTACTGTTGATATATCTAAGTTGGCCTCTTCTATAGACTCTCTTGTTAATGCTTGGTTTATATCTTCTTTATAACTTACCAATCCCCCTACTAAGGTATTCCACTTACCAGGGTTGATAGCTTTTTTATTAGATCTTTTAGATATCCAGATTGAATTATGAGAATTCCATGCATTCAAATGTACAACTCTAGTTTGGAGTCCCAAAACTCTGGCAGCAGAACGTTCTATGTATCCAATTGTTTTTTGATTATTATCTACAATATCTAACAATTCATTATTCCATTTTTTTGTTAAGCATTTTTTTATTAAATTTGATATTTTATCTATGGAAGGATTAATATTTTTTAATGAAATATCACCAATATAAAGACAATTTCTTGTTATTTTTCCAAGCTTTTGATTTTCAATTTTTTTAGCAAGTTCTATATTTATATAACCATTTGCTTTCATAGCAATTTTTAATGGAATATAATTATTTGGTATTGGTTGATTCAGATGGTTTTTTATTTGTTGAAATACATACTCTAGTTTACTAAGTGTTATAAAAATACTCTTATTATTCATCATATTAATAATTATGCTGCGCATAAGTTGTGTAAGTTGGATTATTTATAACTAAAAGTGCTGTTTTAAAATTGCGCTCTTATAATATAATACTTTAAATTAAATTTATATATGGCTATATTTTATTATGCTTAATGTTGTTATTCTTGCTGCTGGATTAGGTACGCGTATGCAATCTAATATCCCAAAAGTGTTACATAATCTAGCTGGTCGTCCTATGTTAGGGTATGTGTTAGATAGCGCTTTAGCGCTGAATCCTAGTACAATAACTATTGTAGTAGGTAAAGAATCAGAACAAATAAAATCTTTTATTAGAAATTTTTCTAAAAAGATTAATATAGTAATTCAGAATGAACAGTTAGGCACTGGTCATGCATTTAAGCAATCTATTCCAAATTTGTTGGATTGTCCTAATAACTATAGTTCTACTCTAGTGTTATATGGAGATGTTCCATTGGTCAGAACTACAACAATGGATAGACTTCTAAAATCTTGCAAAAATGGATTAAGCATCCTTACTAGTTTTCTAAATGATCCTAGTGGTTATGGTCGTATAATTAGAGACCACAATGGTTGTATTAAAAAGATTGTTGAACATAAAGATGCTAATAATATCGAGCTTAATATTAAGGAAATTAATACAGGCATAATTTCAGCTCCAACTAGTATGTTAATAAAATGGATTAGTAAACTAACCAATAATAATATGCAAGGTGAATACTATCTTACAGATATAGTTGACATGGCTGTTTCAGAGGGTGTTTTTGTAGACTCAAGGTTTCCTGATGATTATTGGGAAATATTAGGTATAAATAATCATATTCAACAGGTAAAGCTTGAGCGTATTTGGCAAGAAGAACAAGCTAGGATTATTATGGATGCAGGGGTTACATTAGCAGATTATAAAAGGATAGATATTAGAGGATCTTTGAAGTGTAGCAAGGATGTTTTTATAGATGTTGGTTGTATTTTTGAGGGCAACATTAGATTAGGTAGTAATGTTAAAATTGGTCCTTATTGTGTACTTAAAGATGTAAACATAGCTGATAATGTGATTATAGAAGCGTATAGCCATTTATCTAGCGTTACTTTAGATAAAGGTGTTCAGGTAGGACCTTTTTCTAGATTATGTAAAGGTGTTAGTATTGGAAGTAATTCTAAAATAGGTAATTTTGTTGAAATTAAAAATAGTATTTTTGGTAAAAATACTAAATCTAATCATCTTACTTATATAGGTGATTCGCATATTGGTTCAAATGTTAATATAGGGGCAGGTACTATTACTTGTAACTATGATGGACTGAATAAACATCAAACAATTATTGAAGATAATGCCTTCATAGGTTCTGGTTCTCAGTTAGTTGCGCCAGTTAAAGTAGGGGCAAGAGCAACATTGGGAGCTGGAACAACTTTAACTAATGATGCTCCTGCAGATCAATTAACATTATCTAGAACACGCCAGTGCTCTATTGCAAATTGGAGAAGGCCAGATAAGGGCTTTTTAAAAAAGAGTTAATTTTTATTAGTTGTTTTTTATAATTTATATTATCCAATATAAATTAGCATTATTTTTCTTGTTGCTCATACTAAATTTTTTGTAACTCTATAAGTCATATGGTTTTATTATTCATTCATTTTATATTTTATAAAATAATGTTGTATAAAAAATTCTGAAACATTAAATTAATAAGGTTGTTTTGAGGGAGTTTGTATGTGTGGTATTGTCAGTGCTATTTCTTATCGTAACATAGCGTTCATACTTACTGAAGGATTATTGCGCTTGGAATATCGTGGTTATGATTCTTGTGGGATAGCTTTATTTAAGGATGGAGAATTAACTAGAGTTAGAAGTATGAAAAGAGTTGCTGATTTAGAAAAACAATTAATAGATTGTCAATTTGATGGATGTATAGGTCTAGCCCATACTCGTTGGGCTACTCATGGTATGCCTTCTCATTATAATGCCCACCCTCATTTTTCGAGAGATAAGTTCGGTAAACCTACTATAGCTTTGGTTCATAATGGTATTATAGAAAATTATGAAGAACTTCGTAATGGTCTAGATAAGGATAGTTATGATTTTGAGAGTCAAACGGATACAGAAGTTTTAGCCCATTTATTAAACGATCTTTACGATGGTGATATTTTTAGAACGGTACATAATGTTACTAAGCTTTTAAAAGGATCATATGCTATTGCTGTTTTTTGCTCGAATGAACCTGATAGGATTATAGGTGCTAGACAAGGATCGCCGTTAATAATAGGAGTAGGAGTTAATGAAAATTATCTTTCTTCAGATTCTTTAGCCATATCAGATAAAATAAAAGATCTAATATATTTAGAGGATGGTGATATAGTTGATTTAAGAAGTAAGTCTATTAATATTATTGATTCTGATGGTAATTATGTAGAAAGACATAGACATTCTGTGAATGATATTATAGCAACTCCGAATCTTGGTAAGTATCGACACTATATGCAAAAAGAAATTTTTGAACAACCAAGAGCTGTTGCAGATACATTACATAATGTTAATAATCTTTCTCACGACTTTTTTGATAAAGATTATTATGATTTATTTAATAAGATAGATTCTGTTTTAATAGTTGCGTGTGGAACTAGTTATTATGCAGGTATGACGGCTAAGTATTGGATAGAATCTTTAGCTAAAATAAGAGTTGATGTCGAAATAGCAAGCGAATATATCTATCGTGATAGTGTGCCTAATCCTAGGACGCTTGTTTTAGCAATTTCTCAATCTGGAGAAACAGCAGATACTTTATCAGCATTAAAGCATGCTAAGGATCTTGGTTTAAAAAATACTATGGCTATTTGTAATATGGATAATAGTGCAATTGTTAGAGCATGTTCTTTTAGCTATATTACGCAGGCTGGAATTGAAATAGGTGTTGCATCTACAAAAGCATTTACTACACAATTAACTGCCTTATTTTTGCTAACTATTGCATTAGCAAGATCTCGTTCTATTTTAGGAAAAGAACAAGAAATGGCTTATTGTAGAGATTTACGTCACTTACCTTCTGCTATTAGTTCTGTGCTTTCTTTGGAGCCTCTTATTATGGAGTGGGCTAAATATTTTGCCCACAAAGGTAATTCACTTTTTTTAGGTAGAGGTCGACATTATCCCATTGCTTTAGAAGGAGCTCTTAAGATGAAAGAGGTTACTTATATTCATGCAGAAGCTTATCCGGCTGGAGAGTTAAAGCATGGTCCATTAGCACTAGTATCTGAGCATATGCCTGTTGTTGTAGTAGCACCTAGTGATAAATTGCTAGAAAAATTAAAATCTAATATGCAGGAAGTAAGAGCTAGGGGTGGTAATTTATATGTTCTTGCTGATAAGGGTAGCGCAATTTCAGATGATTCTGGTATTAGGGTTATTCATATGCCAGAATGTTATGGTGTAATTTCGCCGATCTTATATACTGTTCCATTACAACTTTTGGCTTATCACACAGCATTAATATTAGGAACTGATATAGATAAGCCAAGAAATTTAGCAAAGAGCGTTACAGTTGAATAGATAACTTTCTAATTGGTTGTTGAAAACTAGATATATTTTCTTTTTTCAATATTACTTGATATTAGTGTCTTCAACTGTTTTCCTGGGTTATCCGATTTCATAAAATATTCTCCTATTAAGAAAGCATTAACTTTATTTTCCCTCATAAATTTTAGATCTTCTGGTGAGTTTATGCCACTTTCTGTTATTATAGTTTTGTTTTCTGGTATAAATTTAATGAGGTCTATAGTTGTTTTGATATTAGTTTCGAAATTTCTTAAATTTCTGTTATTAATGCCAATCAAAGGAGTTTTTAAATTTAAGGCTATTTCTAATTCTTTTAAATTATGTGTTTCTACTAAAACATCCATTCCTAGTTCTAGTGCTATATTCTCTAATTCAAAAAGTTCATTTTTTTCTAGTGCGGCTACTATTAGTAATATACAATCTGCTCCCATGGCTCTAGACTCTACTATTTGATACCTATTAATTATAAAGTCTTTTCTAAGTATCGGTAGTGAACAAGCTGATTTAACTTGTTTTAAGTATTCTGAAGATCCTTGAAAAAATTGTTGGTCAGTTAATACTGATATGCAGGCAGCGCCATTTTCTTCATAACTAGTTGCAAATAATGATGGGTTAAAGTTTTTACTTAAAAGGCCTTTAGAAGGAGAAGCTTTTTTAATTTCTGCTATAATAGCTGGATCTCCATTTTGGATTTTTTTATGAATAGCTTTTTCAAAAGATCTTATATCATTATTATTAATTTTTGATAATAGTTCTTGTTCACTACAATTTTTTTTAGATGCTAATATTTCTTCTTTTTTTACATCTATTATCTTTTTAAGAAGGTCACTCATTTTAAAATTTCCTCGTATAACTACAGAATTCTTCTAGTTTTTCTCTTGCTGAATTGTTCTTTATAGCTTCAAATGCCATATGGATACCATGTTTTATGTCGGATGATTTATTGGCAGTATATATAGCCAAACCAGCATTTAAGGCAACTATATCACGGGCAGCTCCTTCTTTATTATTTAGAGCTTCTAAGATTAATTCGCAAGATTCTATACTATTACTTACTTTAATATTCCTATTTGAAATCATTGCCATTCCAAAATCTTCTGGATGTATTTCATATTCTTGTATAGATCCATTTTTTAATTCTCCAACCATAGTAGAACTACCAAGACCAGCTTCATCCATACCTTCTTTTCCATATACAATTAAAACATGTTTCGATCCTAATTTTTGTAATACTCTTACCTGTATTCCTACTAGGTCTGGATGGAATACTCCCATTAATTGATTGCTAGCTCCAGCTGGATTGGTGAGCGGGCCAAGAATATTGAAAATAGTCTTGACTCCTAATTCTTTTCTTATACTCGCTATATTCTTCATGGCCCTTTGATGTAAAGGAGCAAACATAAACCCTATGCCTGTATTTTCTAGACATTCTATGACTTGTTGAGGATTTAATTCTATATTGGCTCCTAATTGTTCTAGAACATCTGCACTACCAGATGAAGAAGAGGCACTTCTATTCCCGTGTTTTGCAATCCTAACTCCAGCAGCAGCAGCTACGAACATTGCAGCAGTAGATATGTTAAAAGTATTACTATTATCTCCTCCAGTGCCACACATATCTAATATGTCATCTTTATTTTCAAAAGGTACCGATAGAGAAAAACTTCTTAGAGCTTGTGCTGCCGCTGTTATTTCATCAATAGTTTCTTTTTTTACACGTAAGCCTATTAGTAACGCACTTGCAATTTGAGGAGAAATTTCTCCTTTTATCATAAGTTGCATGAGATATAACATCTCATCATGAAAAATTTCACGATGTTCTATGCAGCGAACTAATGCTTCATTAATTGAAATAGTCACATTTATCACCAATATTAATTAATTTTAAGAAAATTTTGTAATAGCTCATACCCATATTCACTTAGAATAGATTCGGGGTGATACTGGACACCAAATACAGCTAGTTCTTTGTGGCATACTCCCATAATATCTCCATCATCGCTTCTAGCAGTTATTTCTAGACAATCAGGAAAAGTATTTGGATCTATAGTTAAAGAGTTATATCTTATAGCAGTATATGGTGAAGGAATTTTTTGAAAAATATTTTTCCCATTATGATTAATTTGAACAGTTTTTCCATGCATTACTTTTGGCGCTCTAACAATCGTTCCTCCATATGCCTCTCCAATTGCTTGATGTCCTAGACATACACCAAGTATAGGTATTTTTCCAGCAAATTCTAATATTGATGGAATTGATATGCCAGCTTGAGAAGGAGCACATGGGCCAGGAGAAATGCAAATTTTGCTAGGTTTCAAAGAATGTATTTCTTCTAAAGTAATTTGATCATTTCTAAAGACACAAACTTCTTCTCCTAACTCACCAAAATATTGAACTAGGTTATGAGTAAAAGAATCGTAATTATCAATCATTAATAACATATTTTTTCCATTTAATTAGAAGGGTTCATCTAATCCATTTTGGACTTGTTCAGCAGCGCGTAAAAGAGCACGTGATTTTGCTTCTGTTTCCGCCAATTCAAGTTCTGGATCAGAGTCTGCAACTATACCTGCAGCGGATTGTACATATAAAATTCCATTTTTTATTATTCCTGTTCTTATTGCTATAGCAAGATCCATTTCCCCACCATAGCTTAGATATCCAGCAGCTCCACCGTATATTCCTCTGCGTACAGGTTCCAATTCGTCAATTATTTCCATGGCTCTTATTTTAGGAGCCCCTGTTAATGTCCCTGCTGGGAAAGAAGCTTTTAATACATCCATACTAGTCATTCCAGGTTTTAAATATCCAGATACATTAGATACTAAATGCATAACATGAGAGTATCTTTCGACAGACATTTTATCAGTGACCTTCACAGAGCCAATTTCTGCGATTTTACCTATATCACTTCTTGCAAGATCTATTAGCATTACATGTTCTGCTATTTCTTTAGTATCTAACTTTAGATTTTTCTCTAGTTCAATATCTTGTGCTGGATTTGATCCTCGTTTTCTAGTGCCTGCCAGTGGTCTAATAGTAACTTGCGACTTATTTTTTCCATTACTGTCTGAAACATTTTCTTGTCTTACTAATATTTCTGGTGATGAACCTACTACTTGAAAATCATCAAAATTCCAAAAATACATATAAGGAGATGGATTCAAAGATCTTAGGGCTCTGTATAGAGATAATGGAGCATCTCTATAAGGTTTTGCTATGACTTTTCCTAGAACTATTTGCATAATATCACCTGCAGCAATATATTCTTTTGCTTTCTTGACCATTTCCAAGTATTTTTCTGATCCGAAGTCTCTTTCTTCGGATGTTTGCATACTACAAAGACTGTATGGTATTTCTACGTTTTTCTTAAGTTGTTGTTTTAATTCTTGCAATCTTTTTTGAGCTTTGGAATAACTTTCTGTTTTGTTGGTATCCGCATAGACTATTAGATATATACGACCAGCAATATTGTCTACTACCGCTAATTCGTCAACATGAAGTAGCATTATGTCTGGCGTACCTTCTTCCATTCCTGCTGGGAATGCTTTTGTAGGCATACCTAAACACGGTTCTATATGCCTAACTGTATCGTATCCAAAATATCCTGCTAATCCTCCACAAAAACGCAACATACCAGTTTGCAATGCTACTTTGAATCTAGATTGGTATTGTTCGATAAATTTGAGAGGATCTCCTTCATATGTTTCGACTACTTTGCCATTTGTAACAACCTCTGTAGTAGTTCCTCTAGATCTAATTATTGTTTCTGCAGGTAAGGCTATAAAAGAATATCTACCAAATCTTTCTCCTCCTATAACTGATTCCATAAGACAACTCATTTTTCCTGCTTTAGGTCCAGAATGGGCTAATTTAAGATAAAGAGATAGAGGAGTATCTAAATCTGCATATATTTCTGAAATAAGTGGTATTCTATTAAAGCCTTGGGCAACGAGTGACTTAAATTCTATTTCTGTCATAATTTTCCTTAAAATGAATAAAAAAAAACCCGGACAATTATTTAGTTCCGGGTTTTATATATTTGATAGCGCAAAAATACAGTTCAATTGTCCAAACAAAGACTAACCCGGGGAGTAGTACCACCAGAGCCAATAATTAGGATAGATATTTTGTTTGTGTTTGCAATTCATAATTTTGCTATTAAAGTATTCATAAATTGTAATAATTTAAATTGTTATAACAATGTATCCAATCAGATGTTTTTGTCAAGTCTTCTATTACATCATTTGCACATAATTCTAAAATATTTTTTTTATTATGATAACCATAAGGTACTACTAAAACTGCTGCTAAATTAGCAGCTCTAGCTGCCATGACATCATTACTAGAGTCTCCTATCATAATACATTCTTCTGGTGTAACATTAAGTTGTTTACATGCAAATAATATTTGATCTGGGGCGGGTTTACAACGTTGGCATGTATCACCACAAATTACATAAGAGAATAAATGAGATAGGTTTAGTTTTTGTAAAATTTGGAAAGTAGGTTTACTAGGCTTATTTGTTACTATAGATAGTGATAGCTGTTCTTTTCTTAGTTTATCCAAACCTTCTAAAACTCCTTGATATAAAACAGTTCTATTCCCGTTACAATTACAGTAATATTGGGAAAATAAATCTTTTGCTTTCTTGAAGAGTTTTTCTTTATCTAGCGTATTATTTTTACTGATTATGTAATCATATAATGATTTTTTGATTAAATTGTCAATGCCTTTCCCTATAAATCCTTTTATTATATGTTCAGGTAAACTTATTAAATCTAAATCTTTTCTCATATGATTAATAGAATCAGTTATATCTAATAATGAATCTATCAATGTTCCATCTAGATCTAGTAAAACTGATGAGATTTTATTCATAATTTAATTGTAAAGCATCAGATTTTTGAATTTCCATTCTCATGGCACTAATAGTTTTTTTATAGTTATCAGATTCGAATATCGCAGATCCTGATACAAAAGAATTTGCTCCTGCAGAACGAATTTTTGCTATATTATCAACATTAATTCCTCCATCAACTTGTAGCACGATGGATTTATTGCGATTTTGTAAAGACCATTCATTTATTTTCTTGCGAATATCTTTAATTTTTTGGATAGACATTGGTAGAAACTTTTGTCCACCGAATCCAGGATTTACAGACATAACTAGTATTAAATCAATTTTATCCATTATATAATCTAAAATCTGCAAATTACACGCAGGATTAATAGCTAACCCTACTTTACAGTTACAGTCTTTAATTAGAGACAAGGTTCTGTCTAGGTGTTTTGATGTTTCTGGATGTATTGTGATAATGTCAGCACCTGATTTAGAAAATTCAGGAATAAGTAAATCAACATTTTCTACCATAAGATGTACATCAAGTGGTATTGTTGCAATTTTTTTTATTGCTTTACAAACTATTGGTCCAATTGTTAGATTTGGTACATAATGGTTGTCCATAACATCTATATGGATCCAATCTGCCCCAGCATTTGTGACTTGTTTTATTTCTTCACCTATTGCTGAAAAATCAGCAGATAATATGCTGGGTGCTATCAAAGCAGATAGATTATTTGTATTCATTTAAGTCTCAAAATTATTATTTACAGTTTGCGTATAATGTTATACGGCAATTAGACAATATTTACATACTTGTCTATTATAAATTAATTAGGATTTAATTAATGGTATATTTTTTTAGTATTTGAGTATTTATATGATATATAACAAAAATTATCGAATTCTTGTAATTGTAATATTTTTTATAATTTTTGTAAGCAATGTGTTTGCAAAAGAAGAATTAATTTTAAGTGGTGACGGATATAATGGATCATCAGTCAGTTTTAAATCTGTATCTTGGGATCAAGTACCAAGTTGGTTTGATGATGATTTTATGACTGTTTGGGATGTTTTTTTAAAAAATTGTAGATTTATTATTAAAAACAAAGATTGTAAAGGAATACATAGAGTTGTGTCTTCTGAAGTATGGAGTCCAGTATGTAATGCAGCTTTTGATTATGAAAATTCTTCTAAAAATAAAGACAATAAATCTATTAGGGAATTCTTTCAAAAATACTTAGATCCATGGGCTTTCACCTCTAATAATAAATTGGTTAATTGTAAAATGACCGGTTATTGTGAACCCTTTTTCAAAGGATCTCGTCATAGAACTGATAAGTATCAATGGCCAATATTTGCTGTCCCAGATGACTTAGTAACTATTGATCTAGGACTGTTTAACTTAGATTTAAAAGGTATGATTATTAGAGGCAAATTATCAGGATCCAGGGTTATTCCTTACGATTCTAGAGAGAGTTTAGGAAATAGAAGTGAAGAATTGCCAATAATAGCTTGGTTAGATAATGCCTTTGACAGTGTTTTCCTAGGAACTCAAGGTTCTGGAAGAATTTTTCTGCAAGATGGTCCGGATAAAGGAAAACTTATCAAAGTTGGTTATGCATCTAGTAATGGATATCCATTTGTATCAATTGGTAAATGGTTGTTAGAGAATGAAGGAATTAATCCGTCATATAAGAATATAAAAAAATGGATGCTAGAAAATCCAACAAAGACAAAAGATTTGATTAATAAGAATCCAAGAGTAGTATTTTTCCATGAGGTTAATGAGCTAGATATTGCTGTTGGTCCTATTGGATCTTACGGAATAGAACTTACTCCTATGAGATCAATTGCAGTTGATAGTAATTTTATCCCTTTAGGGACGCCGATATTTTTTTCAACCAATAATTTATTAAATTCTAACGAATTGTTATATGGAACAGTGTTTGCTCAAGATACAGGATCTCTTATTAAAGGTGCAGATAGGTCTGATTTTTTTTGGGGTTCAGGATTTGATGCTACTGAGAAAGCAAATACTACAGACTATTCTTATAGAATGTGGATTTTATGGCCTAAGAACAAATGGTCTTCATTTTTTAATTAGTTTATAGTTCTTTCATTTTTAAGGGTAAGATATTTCTACTCCTATAGAACAATCTTGAAAAGCCATTGGTTTCTCAATTGTAATATTTAATGTTTCTATTTCTGGAAATTCTTTGATTATTCGATCTTTGATTTTATCTAAAAGGGTCTCTACCAATTTGATGTGTTGTTTGCTTGTTTCTTCTATTATTATATTTCTTAGATCTCTATAATCCAAAATAGATTTAATGTTATTGTCATCTAATATATTCTTATGTTTTATACTAAATTTGGCATTTATTACTATAGTTTGCTTTTTATTAATTTCATGTTCCAATATTCCTATATTGGTTTCTATAATTAAATTAGAGATAATAATTTTTCTATATGCCATTTATTGGTTTTCCTGTATTTTTTATCCTATAGAGTTTATCTGTAGTTGATAACCTGACTGTTACAGATGTTAATTCATTAAGATGAAATAAATGAACTAATATTTCATCTCCAATTTTATGTAATTTTACTATATCTATAAGGTCTTGAGTAGAATCTAATCTTAGGTTGTTGATTGCTATCAAGATATCACCAGAAGATATTCCAGCACTATATGCTGCTCCATTATCTATAACATTCTTTACTATAACCTTACCATCTTTATCAAATGTATTCATTTGTAGAGTGGGTTGTAATTTATTTATACATTCTAATTTCAATCCATAGTAATCTAACCATTGAGCGATTGGTATATCATCTATATCTTTTACATATTTATTAATTATATAACTAATATCTATTCCAGTAGCTTCTTTGGTATCTTTCACAAAATCGTCGTTAGATAGTCCTTTTTGTATTGTAATATAAAAATATTTTCCATATTTTTGCCATAAAAATCTCATAAGATCATCTAAGGAATATTTGTTTTCTGATTGTTTCCGAATTTCAGTATCTATTCCAAATGCGATCAAGGATCCTTTTTCATAATAGTTTACAGTTGAGTTTATAGAGTTTTCATTTTGTTTATAAAATTTAATCCATGCATCAAAAGAACTTTCTTCTAGGGTTTGTTTATATTTGCCGGGATAATTTATCGTTTTATTAATTCTTTCTGATAATATATTTAAATAATAATTTTGATTGATTAGTTTGCATCTCAATAGAAATATATACTCGTAATAAGAAGTAAAACCTTCAAATATCCACAATAGATTTGTTAGTGTTGGTTTTCTTAGATCATATTTTATGAAAGAGGCAGGTTTGATTCTCTTAATAAGCCAGGAATGAAAATATTCATGGCTTATTAAGCTTAAGAATTCGCTATATTCTTTTGGTTGTTTTTTGATATTTTCTGTAGGTAGAAATTTTCTTTTTGTGCTAATAACAGTTGATGATCTGTGTTCAATTCCTCCAAAATGTTTATCATTTATGTTTATGATAAAAATAAAAATATTTCCATTATCTATGAATGGGGGTATCTTGGTGTATGGATCAAAGAAAGAAATTTGCTCATCACAAATCTTTTTTATGTCAGTAGATATTCTATTTTTATCTATCTTTGATGAAAAGCCGGAGAAGACTATTTTATGTATTGTTCCAAAGGAAAGAAATTCACAGATGGTTGGAGTTCCAATTTCTACAGGGGAGTCAATCAAAGCATCATAAGAATTTGCAATATAGGTATTATATTCATTATCATTATTTTGTTCTTTGATAGAATTAATTTCTTGTAAGCTTGTGTATATTTGCCATTTTTTTTCTTTGCATTGGGTTGTTAATTGAATATTTATTATGCAAGGCAAGTTTTCTAAGTTATCTATGCATAAAAATACACTGGTTCCATTAAAAAAAGCTCTATTTATGTCAAGATATGCTCCTCTTACAGAATCGTCATAAGCATATACTATATACTCTATCTGGACAGGATCTTGACATTCATCTATTATCCAAGTGCTGTTATCTAATTTAGTTATTTGAATAGATTTTTTCTGAGAATAAGCTTTAATTTGTTCTATATTGCTAGAAAAATCTCTTATAACATAACTTCCAGGTATCCACGTTGGAATATATACGATCTGCTTATTATTTGTATTGTCTAGGTTTATTGTAACTTTGTATCTATGTCCATATAAGTCAAAAATTTCTATGTTGTATAATACAAAATTATCTGGTAATTTTTCATTTTTAATCATTAACATATTTAATTTAGTTTTCTATTTGTTATATACTTTCACAAATAATTTATTCAGAACTTATTAAGTGGAATATTATTGTTTAAAAGATTACTATTAGGTTATTTGTGAAATGAAGTATATAGAAAAATTTTCTATTGAAGAAATAGTTTTATTCCAATTGTTTTTTGCATTTTTTGTTGCTGTAAGTTTTTTTCTTAAAAGTGCTAATCTTGGTTTTTCGTCTATGCTTGGCGGACTGAGCTGTGTTATACCAAGTTTATTCTTTATGCTTTATTGTAACATTGTAAATAATTTTTTTTATATTTATTCTGATTATTTGTTTTTGCTTGGTCTTTTTATAAAAATGTTTTTCTCTGTTTTTTTGGTATGTATGTTTTCATATCTATTTTGTGATTGTTTAGTATGGTATGCTTACATTTTTAGTTTGTGGTGTGTTTCTAAAAGTTTTGTAGTGCAGATACTTTGTAAGTATTTGTATAGTTTATTAATTTAATTTTATCTTTTTAATAAGATTAATTATTTATAGAAATAATAAGGTTAGAATATGCTATCTGAAGGTGATATATCTCCACAATCTTTATATATTCAACATCATTTAGTTCATATGAATAGTATTGGGGAACCGCAGGGTTCTATAGTACAGTTTAATGTAATTAATTTTGATTCATTGTTCTGGTCTATTTTTATGGGTTTATTGGTAGTTGGTTTGTTGCTAGTGGTTGCAAAAAGAGCAACTTCTGGTGTTCCAGGTAGATTACAAGCTTTTGTTGAAATTATTTTAGATATGGTTGATGAGCAAGCGGTTTCTATTCTGCCAGATGAAAGAAGTAGGGCCTTTGTATCTCCGTTGGCTATGACTGTATTTCTTTGGGTTTTGATTATGAACTCTTTAGATTTTCTACCTGTCGATTTGATTTCAAGGATTTTTAATCTGATGGGTCTTGGTCTAAGTGAAAAAGATTTGTTTTATTATCATAGAATATTACCTACAGCAGATATAAATATTCCCATAGGGATGTCAATGGGTGTTATTTTGCTTGTCATATATTATAGTATTAGATTAAAGAGTTTAAGTGGCTTTATTAAAAGTATGTTTACCTCACCATTTCATGCGAGTGGTTTGGGTCTATTGTTTTTAGCTCCGGCAAACTTTTCATTAAATGTGATCGAATATCTCGCAAAGACAGTTTCTCTTGGAATGAGATTGTTTGGTAATATGTTTGCTGGGGAATTAATTTTTATGTTAATAGCTTTGTTAGGTGGTTCTTGGACTGGCTTAAATTTCATGAGTTGTTCTTTAGGTTTCGCTCATATATTAGCAGGTTCTTTATGGGCTATTTTTCACATACTCATAGTTGTTCTGCAGGCTTTTATTTTTATGATGTTGACGCTTGTTTATATAGGTCAAGCGTATGAAAATCATTAATAATGGGTTTGTTGCGTCGTTTTTATTTTTTATGAGTTTATTTTTTTTGTATATTAAAAAGGGGTTATCATGACAAATGGAGCTTTCGTTGCTATTTCTTGTGCTTTTATTATTGGAATGGGTGCTATTGGCGCTTGTATCGGAATTGCTATAATGGGTGGAAAATATCTTGAGGCATCTGCTAGACAACCAGAATTGATGAATGCTTTACAAACAAAGATGTTTTTGCTTGCTGGTCTTATAGATGCTGCATTTTTGATTGGTGTTGGTGTATCTATGTTATTTGCTTTTGCAAATCCATTTGTTTAAGTTTTAATTAAAAATTTTCCATTGCTAGTATTTTTGTTTAGCTATTTTATGTATTGTTTTTGGAGATGAGATAACGTGAATTTAAATGCGACGATTTTTTTCCAAATGGTTGTGTTTTTTATTTTTGGTTGGGTGACAATGCGTTTTGTTTGGCCTCATCTTATTAGTGCTGTTGATGAACGACGTCAAAAGATAGCAGATGGATTATTAGCTGCTGAAAAAGGTGTTAATAGTCTTTCCGCAATTAATGAGAAGGTTAAGCAAATATCTGATGAAGCAAAAAAAGAGGCTCAAACTCGTATTTCTAACGCTGAGAAGCAGGTCGCTAGAATATTAGAACAAGCTCGTAATGATGCTGAGTTAGAAAGAGCTAGGATTTTGTCTCAGGCACAAAATGATGTTGAGACTGTTTTGTGTCATGCTAAAGATGAATTAAGGAAGGATATTGCTCTTCTTTCTATAAAAGGGGTTGAGCAGATTCTGATGCGAGAAGTTAATATTGCAGAGCATAAAGAAATACTAGATAATCTTGAGGCTCGGCTTTAAATTTTAGGTTTTTTATGGCAGATTTTTCAATAACAGCAAAATCCTATGCTGAAGCACTTTTTGTCATAGCGCAAAACGACAATTCGTTAGAAGATTGGCTTGGTTTCCTTGAAGATATTTCTTCATTAATGTCCAATGATTATTTTTTTCTATTTATAGATCATCCTAATTTTGAAAAATCTATAAAACTTGATTTGTTTTTGGAGCTATTGTCACTAGAAAAAACAACGAAAAAAAGTGCTTTTATTAAAGTTCTTTTAGAAAGGAAAAGATTTGTTATTGTTCCTCAGATTCTATGCTTTTTGAAAGAGCTGAAAGACAAACATGAAGGGGTAGCATTAGCAAAAATTTTTACTGCTTTTCAAGTTTCTGATGAGCAAATTAATAATATGATTTCAATTTTTGAGGCAAAATTTAATTTAAAGTTAAGGCCTCAGGTTTTAATAGATAAATCTTTGATAGGTGGCGTGAAAGTTGTCGTTGGAGACAGGATTTTAGACGCATCTATAAAAAATAAGCTAGATGAGCTAAAAAATGTACTTTTAGCTATATAAAATAAATATTGATATATTCCAGGAGTTATTTATGCAGCTCAACCCCTCAGAAATTAGTGAGTTTATTAAAAACAAAATAGAGGGCATGGATGCTTCTATCAGCATCCGTACAAGTGGTACAGTAGTTTCCGTAACAGATGGCATAGCACGTGTTTATGGGTTGTCTGATGTTATGCAAGGTGAAATGATTGAATTTTCTAATAATATAGTTGGGTTAGCTCTTAATCTTGAAAGTGATTCTGTCGGTGCCGTAATTCTTGGTGATTATACCAAAATATCTGAAGGTGATCAGGTTAGAACTACAGGTCGTATCCTAGAAGTTCCAGTTGGTCCTGAACTGAAAGGAAGAGTAGTTAATGCATTGGGCGAGCCAATTGATGGTAAAGGACCCATAAATGCGTCTGAGACAGATGTGATAGAAAAAGTAGCTCCTGGTGTTATTGATAGATATACTGTTTCTCAACCTATGCAAACAGGTATCAAGTCTATAGATTCTATGGTTCCAATAGGTAGAGGACAGCGGGAACTGATTATTGGAGATAGACAAACAGGCAAAACAAGTGTTGCAATCGATGCAATTATAAATCAAAAAGATAAAAATGTTACCTGTGTTTATGTAGCAATTGGCCAGAAAGCATCTTCTATTAATAATGTGGTTCGAAAACTTGAGGAATACGGAGCATTAGAATATACAATTATAGTTGTTGCAACAGCATCAGATTCGGCTGCTATGCAGTATATAGCTCCTTATGCAGGTTGCACTATGGGGGAATATTTTAGAGATAGAGGCGAGGACTCTTTAATAGTTTATGATGATCTGACTAAACAGGCATGGGCTTATAGACAGATATCCCTTCTTTTAAGGCGACCTCCTGGCAGAGAAGCCTATCCTGGTGATGTTTTTTATCTGCATTCTAGATTGCTAGAAAGGGCTTCTAGAGTTAGGCCTGAGTATGTAGAAAAATTTACTAATGGTGTTGTAAAAGGTAAGACAGGTTCGTTGACAGCATTGCCTATAATTGAAACTCAGGCTGGTGATGTATCTGCTTTTGTTCCAACTAATGTTATTTCTATTACAGATGGTCAAATATTTTTAGAAACTGATTTGTTTAATTCTGGTGTAAGGCCTGCTATTAATGCTGGTATATCAGTTTCTAGAGTAGGTGGAGCAGCACAAACTAAGGTAATAAAGAAATTATCAGGTGGTATTAGAACTGATTTAGCGCAGTATAGAGAGCTAGCAGCTTTCTCCCAATTTTCTTCTGATCTTGATGAGGCTACTCGTAGACAATTGGAAAGAGGAAAAAGAGTTGTAGAAATATTGAAACAACAACAATATCAACCTTTTTCAATATGGGAACAGTCTGTTTCGCTATTTTGTGTAACTAAAGGTTTTCTAGATGATGTAGATGTAAATAGAGTTTTAACTTTTGAAAAATTATTGAAGGATTTTTTAAAAACTAACTTTGCTGACCTTATTAATCAAATAGAAAAATCTAGTGAATTGTCTAAGAATGATGAAGATGTTTTGACTGAGGCTATTAAAGAGTTCAAGCAAAATACTGTTTTTTAGCTATAAGAATTTTTTCTTGTAATTTAGTTTATATTTTAGATTGGAAGTTTTTAATGCCTGGAATTAAGGAAATTCGCACTAAGATTAAAAGTGTGCAAAATACTCGTAAGATTACTAGGGCTATGGAAATGGTAGCCGCATCTAAGATGAGAAAAGCTCAAGATAGGATGCTTATATTTAGGCCATATGCGAGTAAATTATGTAGAATTGCTGCTCATTTGATGCAGGCTAACCCAGAATATTCTCATCCATTTTTGTTAAATAGGGATGTTTCCTCTGTTGGTTTAATTTTGATTTCTACTGATAAGGGCTTGTGTGGTGGTTTAAATACAAATGTAGGTCGTTTAGTTTTATCAAAGATTAAAGAATTTAATCAGAAAAATATTGATATATACGCAACAGCTTTTGGTCAGAAAGGTCTTAATTTGTTGACTCGTATCGGAGTTAATCTTTTATCTCAAGAGGTGCAACTTGGAGATACGCCTGATTTAAATAGGTTATTGGGAGCTATTAAGGTACAAATTAGCGCTTATATGGAAGGTAAAATTGATACTTTGTATGTAGCAACTACTAAATTTGTAAATACTATGAGACAAGTTCCTGTATTTCTGAAACTATTGCCTCTAACTAATGATTTAAAAGATCCGTATGAGTTAGATTCGTCATTATATAACAACCAAAATAATAGCATTTATAATTGGGATTATATTTATGAGCCAGATATAAAGACCGTAATAGATGAGCTTTTAAATCGATATGTAGAGGGATTGATTTATAGAGCTGTTGTAGAGAATATGGCATCTGAACAATCTGCTAGAATGGTAGCTATGAAGTCTGCATCTGATAATGGTAAAAGAGTTATAGATGACTTACAGACTATCTATAATAAAACAAGACAAGCGGCTATTACTAAAGAAATATCCGAAATTGTCGGTGGTGCGTCTGCTGTCTAATGTATAAATGTTAAAATTAAGGAAGGATAATGAGCAACGGAATTGTCGTTCAATGTGTGGGAGCAGTGGTTGATGTCCAGTTTCCTAAAAATCAGATACCTGGTATATATGAAGCATTGGTTTTAATAGAAGAAAGTAATACGTTTATAGAAAATAATTTGACTTTAGAGGTGCAACAACAATTGGGTGATGGTATAGTTCGGACTATTGCTCTAGGGTCTAGTGATGGTTTGCGTAGAGGAATGAGATTTTCTAGGACTAACTCGCCTATTTCTGTTCCTGTTGGAGATGGCACATTAGGTCGTATTATGAATGTTCTTGGTGATCCAATTGACCAGGCTGGACCTATATCTCATGTAGAAAGACGCCCTATACATCGTGAAGCTCCTCTTTTTGAAGAATTATCTCCTTCAATAGAATTATTAGAAACAGGTATTAAGGTAATTGATTTGGTTTGTCCATTTGCTAAAGGGGGTAAAGTTGGTCTTTTTGGTGGAGCAGGTGTTGGCAAGACAGTTAATATGATGGAGTTAATTAATAATATAGCAAAACAACATAGTGGTTTATCTGTCTTTGCTGGTGTTGGTGAACGTACGAGAGAAGGTAATGATTTTTATCATGAAATGGAAGAATCTAATGTATTAGATAAAGTATCCATGGTATTTGGTCAGATGAATGAACCGCCTGGTAATAGATTAAGAGTTGCTTTGACTGGTCTTACTATAGCAGAAAAATTTCGTGATGAAGGGCGTGATATTTTGTTTTTTGTAGATAATATATATCGTTATACGCTTGCTGGAACTGAAGTATCAGCTTTGTTAGGTAGAATGCCGTCCGCAGTAGGGTATCAACCTACTCTTGCAGAAGAGATGGGTAGATTGCAAGAAAGAATAACTTCTACAAAAACAGGTTCTATAACATCTATACAAGCTGTTTATGTGCCTGCAGATGATTTAACAGATCCTTCACCTGCGACTACATTTCAGCATTTAGATTCAACAGTTGTATTATCAAGGGATATAGCAGCACTTGGTATTTATCCAGCTGTTGATCCACTTGATTCTACTAGTCGTCAGTTGGATCCTCAGATTGTTGGTGAAGAACATTACTCTGTGGCAAGAAGTGTTCAGCAGACTTTGCAAAGATATAAAGAGTTAAGAGATATTATAGCAATTCTTGGTATGGATGAGTTATCTCAAGAAGATAAAGGTATAGTTGCTAGAGCTAGAAAAATACAGAGATTTTTATCACAACCTTTTCATGTAGCTGAAGTTTTTACAGGTTCTCCTGGTAAATATGTACCTTTATCAGAAACAATAAGGGGTTTTAAAATGATAGTTAGTGGAGAATGTGATGCTTTGCCGGAGCAGGCATTTTATATGATTGGCTCTATTGATGAAGCTATAGAAAAAGCAGATAAATTAGCTAATCAATCTAACAAATAATTATGAGTTCATATTATGGCTAAATTAATGTATGTTGATATAGTTAGTGTTACAGAATCAATGTATGCCGGTCAGGCAAGCTTTGTTCTTTTGCCTGCTAATTCTGGCTCTATCGGAATATTGCCTGGTCATACACCACTAATTTCATTAGTTCGTCCAGGGGTTATCAAAATTGTTGATGAACATGGTAAAGAGCATAATATATTTGTTGCCGGAGGTATATTAGAAATTCAGCCTAATGAAATTACTGTATTGACTGATACGGCTATTAGGGCAAGCAACTTAGATGAAGCCAGAGCTACAGAAGCAAGGAAGAGAGCAGAAGAAACTTTGCGAAATGCTAAAAATAAATCAGATATTGCTGTTGTTGAAGCAGAGCTTAATGTTTTAGTTGCACAAACTCGTGCTGCTCGTATGTATGGTAGTAATAATTCTAACAAATATTGATTATAACATCTGTTCGTTAATTTGTTAATAATTCTTAAGGTATTAGATGATTTTGAAAAATGATTTCTTTTTACGCTCTTTACTGAGAAAATCTGTCCCTTATACTCCAGTTTGGTTTATGCGACAAGCTGGTAGATATTTGCCTGAGTACAGGAAAGTTCGTAAGCAAGTTGGTTCTTTTATGAATTTAGTGACGAATCCAGAGTTTGCTTGTGAAGTGACATTACAGCCTCTAGAGCGTTATCCACTAGATGCTGCTATACTATTTTCAGATATTTTAACTATACCTCATGCTATGGGTTTAGGTTTAAATTTTGTAGAGAATCATGGACCGATATTTTCTCATCCGATTAACAATGAAGAAGATATCATAAAATTGACAGTCCCTGATCTTAATGATTTAAATTATGTTTTTGATACAATAAATTTAGTTAATAAAGAATTAGATGGTAAAGTTCCTCTTATAGGTTTTTCTGGTAGTCCTTGGACTCTTGCTTGCTATATGGTTGAGGGTCAGAGTAGTAAAGAATATAAGACTATAAAAACTATGTTATATTCTAGACCGGACCTATTACATAAAATATTAGAAGTAAATACAGAGTCTATAATTCAATATTTAAATAGACAGATAGAGGCAGGTGTTCAGGCTATCATGTTATTTGATAGTTGGGGTGGGATATTATCTGATGAAGCTTTTAAAGTATTTTCATTAGATTATAATAAAAGAATTTTTTCAAAAATAAAAAAACAATATAATGGTAATATAATTCCAATTATTCATTTTACAAAAGGTGGAGCTGTTTGGATTAAAGAGATATCTAGTAGTGGTTGTGATGCTATTGGTGTTGATTGGACTATAAATTTACAGGAAGCTAGGGCTAAATCACAGGATAAGGTTGCTATACAGGGTAATATGGATCCTATGGTTCTGTTGGGTAGTCATAAGTTTATTATTTCTGAGGCAAGAAGAGTAATAGACTCTTTTGGAATTATTGGTAAATCTGCAGGTCATATATTTAATCTTGGTCATGGTATGAATAAAGATACGCCACATGAATTAGTATTAGATCTTGTTAATGAAATACATTCTTACAGCAGACAATATCATGTTTAATAGTTATAAGTATTTTGGAATTTATCCACAGATTGTTTTGCTTTATATTGCTTCTTTTTGAAATATAGCTTTATATAAAAATATATAACACTATGTTTTTCAATAGTTTTTTTAGAGTTATGTTTTTTGTATTATATATTTCCACATGGTCAACATATTTTCCACAAAGTTATTAACATATTTGTTAACATTGATTGTAATAATATAGGTTTGATCTTAAATAGAGATTTCTATAATAAAAATTAATTATATCTATGCAAAATAGTCAAGACTCTGATATTGGTAGTTATTTTTGGTTGAAAGTAGCTATTAGAGCTCCTATGGGTGGTGTTTTTGAATATAAAAGTAAGGAAAAAATACTATTAGGGTCAAGAGTGATTGTTCCATTTGGAAAGAGAACTGTAATAGGCATAGTATGTAGTTATTTATCAAAACCATCTTTTGAACTATCACAAATGAAGATGGTAATAGAAGTATTAGATGATTTACCTCCATTTAGTAGCGATTGGTTAAGGTTAATAAAATTTACTTCAGAATATTATCAAAGATCTTTAGGTGATGTTATCTATTCTGTCATTCCTGCTCCATTGAGAAATATTTCTGCTTACCAAGGTAAAAAAAAGGTTAAGTTAAGTCCTGTTGTTAGAGCTAACTTAAAAACTACGAAGTATAATGTTTGTTCAAAAGAGTCTACATATGATTTGAATAATCAGCAGCAAGAAGCTATAAATAAAATTATTTCATTAGATAATTTCAGGACTGTTGTATTGCATGGTGTAACTGGTTCAGGTAAAACAGAAGTATATCTTAATAGCGCAAAATCATTTCTTAATACTGAGAAACAAATTCTATTTCTTGTTCCAGAGATAAATCTTACTCCACAATTAGAAAATTCAGTAAGATCATATTTTAATAATTTAATTAAACAAGAAGAAATAGTTGTTATTCATAGCGGTTTATCTATTCAGGAAAGAGTCAAATCATGGTCTAAGATACAAAAATCACAAGCAAGAGTAGTTTTAGGAACGCGTATGGCTATATTTACTCCTATGAATAAGCTTGGATTAATAGTTATAGATGAAGAACACGATATATCATATAAACAGCAAAATGGATTAAAATATTCAGCTAGAGATATTGCTATATGGAGAGCTAAGGATTTAAATATTCCAATAATTTTAGGTTCTGCTACGCCTTCTTTAGAAACATGGAACCATGTTAAGAATAATCATTATTTACTAATATCACTAGACAAAAGAGTAAAAAATATAAAAATGCCTGTTATAAGGTTAGTTGACACTAAGAGCATATCATGTTCTAGTATTCTAACGGACGAGCTTATAGAAGCTATAAAAGTAAGAATGAGCAAAAAAGAACAATCTTTAATATTTATTAATAGAAGAGGTTATGCTCCAGTTTTCTATTGTTATGCCTGTAATTGGATTAGCAATTGTCCTAGATGTAGTGTGTATACTGTTATACATAGTTATTCCAATAACAATTATAAACTACATTGTCATCATTGCGGTTATCATACCCATATTCCTAATATTTGTCCTAGTTGTGGAAATCAAGACTTAAAAACCATAGGTTTCGGTACTCAGAAAATTGTAGAAACTCTTTTTTCAATTTTCCCAGAAGCTAGGATTGTTAGAATAGATTCTGACACAACAAAAAATAAGGGTAGTGCCAATTTATTATTATCAGCTGTTCATGGAGGGGAAGTAGATATTTTAGTAGGTACACAAATGGTTACAAAAGGCCATGATTTTTCTATGGTTAGTCTTGTTGGTGTTATTAATTCTGATTCGATGCTATTTTCACAGGATTTTAGATCGCCAGAACGTTTATTCTCGCAGTTAATGCAGGTTTCAGGAAGGGCAGGTCGTCATATTGATGGTTCTGAAGTTATTATACAAACATCTTTTACAGATCATATAGTATATCAGTCATTAATTAAACATGATTACGTCGGTTTTGCCGATGTTCTTTTAGAGGAAAGAAAGAAAACTTTATTGCCACCATATGTTTTTCAAGCTCTGTTAACTGCTGAATCTAAAAAAATTGATATTTCAATGAGTTTTTTAGAAAAAATCAATTTTTCCATTAAGAATGATATTCTTCAACAATTTAAAAAAAGAAATCAAATTATTTGTTATGAGCCATTGCCAGCAAGAATTGTTAAGCTTTCTAATGTAGAGAGAGCTCAATTATTAATAGAAAGTAGCAGTAGATCTACCTTATTAAGTTTTTTAAGATTATTAATATCTAATATTTCTGTTAATAAAATCAGTAAAATTAGATGGTCTTTAGAAGTTGATCCTTTAGAAATCTAGTTTTTATAAATATATTGATTAAGTATTTCGCGTGCTGCTTCAGCAAGTTCGCTAGCTGTCATTCCGATAGGTCCTTTATTTATAGTAGCTAAATATTCTGCAGCTTTACCATGTAACCATACAGCTCCAGAAATTGCTTGCTGTATATCATCAGTTTGTCCTAAAAAACTTCCTATCATTCCTGCTAAGACATCACCTGTCCCAGCAGATGCCAATCCTGGATTACCACTAGTGTTAATTAATATATTTCCATTTGGACTAGATATAATTGTTTCAAATCCTTTTAATACAGTCCATGATTTATATATTTCACTAATTCTTCTAGCTGATTTTATCCTATTTATTTGGATTTCTTTCGTAGTACATTTTAATAATCTAGCTGCTTCACTAGGATGAGGTGTCATAATTATAGTATTAGAAGAATTTTTGAATATTTTGTTTTGTTTAGCAATAATATTAATGGCATCTGCATCTATAACAATAATTTTATTTTTTATACAATATAGAGCTTTATGAAGAATAATATTGGAAATATTATTTTGCCCCATACCACATCCTATAATCCATATATCAATTTTTGTTAAAAAATATTTTAGTATCTGACTAGCAGTTTGTAGCATAAGTTCTGGTTGAATTAAATCAACAGTTATAGGTATGTTTTCTTGAGTAAAACCTATTAAAACTTTGCCTGACCCTATTTTTATAGCTGTTCGTGCAGCTAATAATACTGATCCTTCCATTCCACGGTTTCCTCCTATTATTGATATAGTTCCAAAATCTCCTTTATGGCTATTTTTTTCTCTTTTTTTTAAAATGCTTTGTAGATTTTTAGGTTCTACATATTTAATAATTATTTCTTTAGAGGAAATATTATTCATAATAGTGATAAAATATAAATAATTTTAAAAAGGCATCCGTAGTTCAAAGGATAGAATGAGGGCCTCCGAAGCTCTTGATACAGGTTCAATTCCTGTCGGATGCGCCATATTGCTTAGAATATAGTTAATTTAGCAAAGCTCCAAGCTATTTAATATATAATTTTCTAGACTTTCAGATTCATTTTTCTCGATATTTTTTTGTAATTCAATTGAATTTTCAGAATGGTAATGATACTCAGCCAGAGTTTCTTTGCTTATCTTATGCTTCATTATATTCTCATAATGTTGTTTGCTTTTATCAAGAGTATAGTCATGTAAGTTTTTCTTATTTTTCTGTATCTGATTTAATATATCGAAAGAAGGAGTTAGTTCTACATTATTAATTTTTTTAAGTTGTGTTTGTAGCGCTTTACTATATGGTTCACCTATATTATTTTTGTCTAATAGCTTAGCATAAGGTTTTATTTTATCTATTATTTCATTTCCCCATTCTACTAATGAAATACTGTTTTTATTGTTTAATAGAAGATTAGGTTTTCTGCCATGTGTAGATACTTTTATAAAATTATCATAGTAATGTTTATAGTCACTATCATTATAAAAATTTGGACTTTCATTTACAGCACAGAATAATAAAAAAGAATCTAGAAATAAACAAGTATCTTTTGATATGCCTATGCTGGAGTTAGGATCTATATCAAGACATCTAATCTCTATATATTCTACACCTCTTTTTTTTAGTGCATTTATTGGTCTTTCGCCATTTTTAACGGTGCATTTTGGTCTAATACTAGAATAATATTCATTTTCTATTTGCAAAATATTAGTATTTAATTGTAACCATTCGTTGTTTTTATATGTTCCTATTAATTCATATTCTGGCCAGGATGTTTTTAAACCATAAGTAATTTTTTCAATAAACGTATCTAGGTCGTTATAACATATTTTTAATTGTTTTTGCACATTGCTTTGATAACCTATATCACTCATTCTTAAACTTGTTGCATAAGGCATATATAGTGTTTCATTATCTAGAATATCTAATTTGCAAGTATGATTTGGTTTAAAAAATGTTTTTGATATTGCTGGTGATGATCCAAAAAGGTATAGTATTAGCCAAGAATATCTTATAAAATTTCTTATTAAAGAAAAATAACCATATGATCTAATAGAATCCATGGTTATTTTAGAACTATCATATATTTCTTGCCAGATATCATCATTAATTGAAAAGTTATAGTGCAAACCAGATATGCATTGCATTGTTTTTCCATAGCGATGAGCTAACCCTTTGCGGTAAATATGTTTTAATAAACCAGCATTAGATTCTCCATAATAGGCTATAGGTATATCTTTTTCATTTGGCATTAGCAATGGAGGCATTGAGTTATGCCATAGTATCTCTTCTTCTAAGGATTCATAGACGAAATGATGAGTATCTAATAATTCTTTGATTAATTTATCTATATTATCATTTGTACCAGTAATAAGTTCTAACATAGATTCAGAATAATCAGTAGTTATTTTATCATTTGTAAGAGGAGAACCTAGTTTTTTAGGATGTTTTTTACAAGATAACTTGCCAGTATTATCTACACGCAATCCCTCTCGTTCAATACCTCTTAGTATTTTATTTGAAATATTAGATATGTTTCTAAGCCTATCTAGTTTATTTAAAAATGGTTCTTTAAAAGATATATTTCTTGAATTATGCATTATTAGATTGTTTTCTTATAATATATTCGTTGTTTATGATTGACTTTAGGAAATTAGGTGATAAAGACAGTAATCCTATAACTTTCTTATCATATAAGACTTGTAATTATATTAATAGTTGTATCTAAGTTATCGAGTTTGAAATTATACAATATACATGTATATTATATTCATAGCAATATTTGAAAGTAATTAATAGAGATTTTAACTTTATTATATTTGATTAATATTTTGCATTAATTATTGATAATAAGTAGTAATTGTAATTGTTTTCTTCAAAGTTCCAAAAGTTATTTTGGTTAGATTATTTGACAATTAGCTTATTATATTTATATTGTATAATAACTCCTTAGTTTATTATGTATATATTGTAAATAGAGCATAATATTTCATTATAAGAATGAATTTCATCATTTTGGGTTTTTAGGATATTTTATGCATAGATTAACTTTAAATAAATTTATGTTTGTAATTATAATTAGTTTGTCAATTTTTTCAATTTCTTTTAATGCTGATGCAAGACGTATAGGTAATGGAGGATCTTATGGTAGACAATTTTCAAATATGAGTAAAATACGGAATAATAATTATTATTCTAATAAATCTAATCATAATAAATCTTCATTAAAGAAAGAAGCTATAAATAAAAAAGATAGAAGTATGTTAGGTGCAGTTTTAAGTGGTTTATGGTTAGCTACTATTTTTTCATTTTTTGGCGTAAATAATTTATTTTTTAATTTTTTCACTAATTTATTTATTTGGTTTTTTATTGTAGGAATTATAATTTATATTATTAGGAAATATGCTTTATCAGAATTTTCTGTAGACTCATTAGGGGTAAATTCTAAGTTTGTAAATAAATATAAATCTCCTTATGGAGAAACAAATAATGAAGATATATCAGAAGCTAAGATTATATCTGAAGATTTTTATAATATTCCAAATGATATTGAATTTAACAAAGATAGTTTTTTAAATGAAGCAAAAAGAATTTTTATTTATATTCAAGAAATATGGAATAAAAGAGATAAGGATAATTTAAAAGAATATTTGACAAAGGAATTATTACTAGAGCTTCAAAATCAATTTGATTCTAATTCAGATATTAATACTAGAGTTTTAGAAGTAGAAGCTCAACTTTTATCAATAAGCAAGTTGGATGATTGTTATTTAGCTAGTATTTGTTTTTCTGGTACTATTGATTATGCTAATAATTCGAGGCCTTTATCTTTTGAAGAAATATGGAATTTTCAGAAATATGATGGTACAGGATGGTTGCTATCAGGAATTCAACAAAAAACCATATAATTATTTTTATTTTACTTCATATATTTAAGTAGTATTTATTAAAGATAATTTATGGTTAAAACCATTTGTGGAAGTGATGTAATGGACCATAACCTTGACCAACTTTTAGTCTGTTCGAGTCTATAATAGAATTAGTTAAAAATAATTTTGCTTTTTCTGCTGCTGATAATACATTTTCTCCTCTAGCTATAAAGGCTGTTAAGGCTGCTGATAAAGTGCATCCGGTACCATGTGTATTATTAGTATGTATTTTTTCTCCAGGTATTTCTATAATATTTTCACCATCAAAAATCATATCAACCATTTCATTTCCTGGTAAATGACCTCCCTTAAGAATTACCCACTTATTATTAGAATTGTTAGAAATCATCTTACTATGTAATTTTTTTATAGTAATTTTCATATCTGCTAAGTTTTGTGCTGGTGGTTCTCCAGTAATTATTGCTGCCTCAGGTATATTAGGAGTTATTACTGTAGATATTGGTAACAGGTGATCTACCAGGGTTTTCGTAGCATTAGACTTGAGTAAATAATCACCATGTTTAGATATCATTACTGGGTCCAATATTATGTGGGCAGGTTTCCATTTTATAAGACTTTCTTTTACAGCCAATGTAATTTCAGAGTTTCCAAGCATTCCTACTTTAACTGCATTGATATTGATATCTTGGAAAATAACATCAATTTGTTTGGAAATAAAATCTGTAGGCATATATGATATCCCATATACACCAGATGTATTTTGTGCTGTAACTGCTGTTATTACAGCACAAGCATAGACGTTTAGAGCACTCATGGTTTTTACATCTGCTAGAGTACCAGCTCCTGCAGATGTATCAAAACCTGCTATACTTAGAGTATTAACTATATCTATCTTATTCATTTAGGTCAGTCGTTTTTACTAGTATGAATTAATCCTTCACGAGGAGAACTAGGAGAACTTTCATATGTTTTTTTAGGCATACGTTTTGCTAAGAAAGCTTCTCTACCAGATTCTACTGATTTTTTCATTGCACTAGCCATCAAAATAGGATTGCCAGCACATGCTATAGCAGTATTCATTAATACACCATCACATCCTAATTCCATTGCAATAGCAGCATCTGATGCTGTTCCAACTCCTGCATCTACTAATACAGGTATTTTCACATTATCAATAACTAACTGTAAATTCCATGGGTTTAGGATTCCCATCCCAGATCCTATAAGTGATGCTAGTGGCATAACGGCAACAACACCTATATCTTCTAAAATTTTACATTGTATTGGATCATCAGTACAGTATGCCATTACTTGAAATCCTTCTTTAACTAAAATTTCAGCAGCTTTAATTGTTTCTGGCATATTTGGGAATAATGTTTTTTCATTTCCTAGAACCTCTAGTTTTACTAAATTGTGACCATTAAGCAATTCTCTAGCTAATCTCAAAGTTCTAATTGCATCTTCTGAGTTATAACATCCTGCTGTGTTAGGTAAGAGCGTAAATTCAGATGAAGGTATGAATTCTAATAGATTAGGAGCTTCTTTATTTTGACCAATATTAGTCCTTCTAATTGCTACAGTTACAATTTCAGCACCACTTGCAACTATCGCTTGTCTTGTCTGTTCAAAATTTTTATATTTGCCAGTACCTACAAGTAGTCTAGATGTAAATTTTCTATCAGCAATACAAAAAACATCTTCATTATTCATATTAATTTCCAGAATTTATATATTAATAAGGTTATATAGTTATTGGATGAGTTATAATAATTAATTATAAGATGATTTTTATGTTATTGATGATTTAGACTACCAATACTATATAACAGATTTATTTATAAGATAATTATAATATTACACCTATTTATGATATATGTGAATTACTCGTTAGGTTTTAATAAATTTATTTTATTTAAGTATATATTAGAGATTAAGGATTATTAATTTTGTGTTTAAAGTTGGTCTAACTGGTGGTATTGGTTCTGGTAAAACTCTAGTTTCTAATTATTTAAAACAAATAGGGGTTTTTATTATAGATACTGATCAAATAGCTAGGGAATTAACTAGTGTTGGTGGAAAAGCTATTCAACATATTAGGAAAGCATTTGGTTCTGAATCTATAAATGATAAAGGGGCATTAAATAGAATATGGATGAGGAATAGAATTTTCTTAGATTATTCAGAAAAAATAAAACTTGAGAATATTTTGCATCCATTGATTATGGAGCTTGCTTTTTTAAAAGCAGCCAGTTTCTATGGAAATTATGTAGTCTTTGTTGTTCCTTTATTAATTGAATCAAAAGATTGGATTAATAAGATTGATCGTATATGTGTAGTTGATTGCAATATTTGTGATCAAATAAAACGGGTTAGGGATCGTGATTGTATTGAAGTAGATTTAATTATGAGGATAATTAAATCTCAGTCACCTAGGTTTATGCGTTTAAAATATGCAGACGATGTTATCTATAATGGTGATAATATTTCTACTGACGAGTTATATAGGCAAGTTTTGATTAAACATAAAAATTGGTGTTTGTTGTCCCAATAATGTTCAGTAATTTTATTGTAATAAATTTTTTAATTTTATAACTGGATTTTTATATAACGTGATTTTTTTTGAACATCCTTTTAATGAGCATATTCGAGCATATTTGCGTTTAGAATATTTGTTTGATAGGTTGCTTTTTGCAATAAATAGCAATGATATTAGATTACATCAGTTAGCAGTCTCTTCATTTTTTGATATTATTGATCTTATTGAGCGGTCAGATATTAAAGGTGCTATTCTGCAAGATTTAGAGAAGCAACGTTTATCTTTTTTACGTTTTCGTGAACATAACGCGGTTAATCAAAAAGCTCTCGAGGGTACACTGACTGAAATAAAAAACATTAGTGCTAGATTAATAACATCAGGCAGACCAGGTAATATTTTGAGAGATAATGAATGGTTAAATAGTGTGAGAAGTAAACTCTTGGTCTATGGATGTGCTGCACAGTCTGATATGCCTTCATATCACTTTTGGCAACATAAACCAGATGAAGAAAGAAGAAATGATTTATTGTCTTGGTTTTCTCATATTAGCCCTTTATTCGATGCTTTGAAAATAGTTCTTGAATTGTTAAGAGAGTCGGGAGAATTTTCAGAATTTTTAGCAGAAAAAGAAGGATATAAACAAATGTTAGGTGGGAAAATATATCAATTATTAAGGGTTGGTGTAGATAGGAAAGCTGGAGTTTTTCCAGAAATAAGTGCTAATAAACATATGATTTGGATAAGGTTTTCTCTTCAAGATGAAAATTTTAAGTCTAAATATGTAAAAGAAAATATTGTATTTGATATGGCTTTATGTAAATAAAATATTTTTATATAAAAGCTCGGATCCCTGCTATTCCATGAGCTCCATGTTGGTATGCTAATTCTCTGCAATTTTCTGATTGACCACCTAGAGAAAATACTGGTAGTTTTGCTTCTTTAACTAATCTTTTAAAATTACTCCATCCTATCCCCAATTCGCCAGGGTGTGTTAGGGTATTATTTACAGGTCCTAGCACAGCGAAATCTGCATTTAATTTGCTAAAGGCAAATTCTAAATCATTGCTATTATGTGTTGATACAGCTGTTAAAAAATTAGATTTAATTTTATTAGACTCATAGGAAAAATTTTCCATATCTATAGAACGTAAATGTACTCCATTTGCTTCTTTCCACCATGACTCTGGATGAGAGCTGTTTATTAATAATCTAGCATTGTATTTTTTGCAGATACTTAATACTAGATTCATTGCTTTATATAAAGATTTTGATGATAGCCCATCTGGCCAATTTGGTTCTCTAAATTGTACAAGAGATAGTCCTTTACTAAGAGCAGCATCTAGTCTAATTAAGAATGACTCGATATTTTTTTCGTTCTGAATTGAAGTTATTCCATATGTATTAGGTATTTTTAACCATTTTATTGGGTAGGAAGCACTTGGAAGCAGATTATCAATTTTGTTAATTTGATTTATATTTGTCCATTGTAGATTTTGTTTTTCTTTACCATAAATATTTCCTTGCCATTGAATTACTCTGTAGAATAATAAGTGATATTTTATATTCTGTTTGTAGAAGATATGATTTACCCATGGATAAGATTTTATTATATCTATGTCTAATTCTTCTTTAAGTTCCCTATTTAGGGTTTCATTCGGAGATTCATTTTTTTCAACTTTGCCGCCAGGAAATCCCCAATAAAATGGATAGGATTCATTTTTAGGCCTTTGTTCTAGCAAAATTTCATTATGTTCATTTAATATTATTCCTATAGATACTTTTATAGTTATATTATTTGCCATTTTTTGATACCCAATGACGTGCAAATTGATTTGCTATTCTTCCAGAACGTGACCCTCTTTCTAATGCCCATTGTAAAGCTTCTAAACGGAATTCATTTTGCTCTATTTGTTTTGTTCCAATTTTGTTTATCCAATATTGAACTATATCTAAGTAAGTGTCTTGATTGAAATTATAAAATGAAATCCAAATTCCAAATCTTTCTGAAAGAGATGTTTTTTCTTCTATAGTTTCTCCTGGATGTATTTCTCCATTAATATCGTTAGTAGTTTGTAAATTTTCTTTAAAATATTCTGGAATTAAATGTTTTCTATTTGAGGTAGCATATATTAATATATTATTTCCAGTCGACAAGATTGAGCCATCTAGGAATGACTTCAGTGCCTTATATCCAATTTCCCCTTCTTCAAATGATAAATCATCACAAAAAATAATAAATTTTTCTGGTCTATCATTTAATAATTCTACTACATCGAATAGGTCTCCTAAATCTGATTTGTCAATTTCAACTAACCTCAGATTTTTTTTGCTATATTTATCAAGCATTGAACGTACTAATGAACTTTTGCCTGTTCCTCGAGCCCCGGTCATCAATACATTGTTAGCAGGACGACCATTTACAAATTGATAAGTATTATCATCTATAATATTCTTTTGTCTTTCTATATGAGATAAATCATCTACACTTATTTTAGAAAAATTAAATATAGAGTGTAAATGGCCTTTAGGACCTAACTTTCTCCATTTGTATGCACTAGCACTCCAGTCTACTTCTTTTGGTACAGGAGGAAGCCAGTTATGGATTTGAAGTAGTACTTTTTCAGCCAAAGCGTATAACTCGTTAATGTCAATATTTTTCATGCTATCTCACTAAGAACGGTAATCTGCATTTATCGTTATGTATTCATGGGAAAGATCACAAGTATAAATAGTTTCATGAGCTTTTCCTTGGTTAAGTGATATTCTGATTATTATTTCTTTTTGTTGTAGTACATATTTCCCATCATATTCTATGTAGTCTGGATTTATTTCTCCATTTTTAACAATAAGAACATCATTAAGCCATATGAATAAATTATTAATTGATATCTTTACATCTGAGTATCCAACTGCAACTAGAATACGTCCTATGTTAGGATCAGATGCATAAAAGGCTGTTTTAACAAGAGGTGAATGAGCAACTGCATATGCTACTTTAAGTGCTTCTTGTGAATTGGTTGCTTTTTCTACATTTATAGTAATGAATTTTGTTGCTCCTTCAGCATCTCTAACAATTTTCTGTGCTAAATCTATTGCGGCCTTTTTTAATAATTCAAAAACTTTTTCATAGCTAGGGTCATTTTCATCGTTAATTTCTAGGCCTGATTTGCCTGTACACATTATTATGAAAGAATCATTTGTTGAAGTATCACCATCTACTGAAATACGATTAAAAGAGAAATCTGCAATTTTTTTAATCATATTATCTAACAATGATTTTTCTATTTGAATATCTGTACCAATAAAACCTAGCATTGTCGCCATGTTAGGGCAGATCATACCAGCCCCTTTGCTTATGCCGGTAACTGTTATTTCTTTCCCATTAATATCTAACTTTTCGGAAAATATTTTTGGTTTTGTATCAGTTGTCATGATACTGTAAGCAGCATCTTTCCATGTATATTTTCCAAAATTACTCAAAGTTTTGGGTAGGGCATTTATTATTTTATCTTCAGGAAGTTGTTCCATTACTACTCCTGTGGAGAAAGTAAGTATTTCCTGTGGATCTATTTGTAAGTGTTTTCCAAGTTCAGTACATATTTTTTGTGTTTTTTCTATTCCCGTGGATCCAGTTCCTGCATTTGCATTGCCAGTATTAATAATTAATGTTTTTATTTGTTTTTTATTTGCTAAATTTTTTTCAGAAATTATAACTGGGGCTGCTTTAAATAAATTCTTTGTAAATATTCCAGCTACATTAGTTCCCGGTGATAATTTAAATATTGTGAGATCTTTTTTGTTATTTTTTTTTATGCCAGCTTCTCCAATTGCTATTTCTATTCCATTAATTGGAAAAATTTTATTGTCATCTGGAATATTTAAATTGACAGCCATATCACTAAACTCCAATATAGGTAAAAGTATAAACTTGTTGATTAAGCAATATACTTAGTAATTGATTACTATAATAACTTTTGTTTTTAGAACTAAAGCTATTATAAGTATAATCGTAATTATAGATATGATTCGTAATATAAATTATTAATAAAGAAATAATTTGCTATTTAATCTTGTGGGATTACTAAATATGTAGATTAAGGAAATTTAAGATTTGATTTAAAAATGGTGGCCTGGGGCGGAATCGAACCACCGACACAAGGATTTTCAGTCCTCTGCTCTACCGACTGAGCTACCGGGCCTTATAATCTAGTAACTATATATAAAAAAATGTAATATAACAATACCAATTGCAAATAATCGGTTGTTAGTTCATCATATATCTTGCAAGACACTGGATCTATGACGATTCTAAAACAATAAATGTTGCTTTTTTAACACTAAATTTTTACAAATGATAATAGTTCCTATTGTTATTGGCTTGAATCATACGTCAGCCCCTCTCGTAATTCGTGAGCAAATTAGCTTGTCTGTTGATGTTATAAGAAAGGCACTATCTGACTTGCCGATGTTGACTGATGATAAGATTAATGAGGCAGTGATTCTTTCGACTTGTAATCGTACAGAATTATATTGTGTTGCTAATCCTAAATTTCTTAATAAATTATTTTTATGGTTTGCAGAAATAGGTAGTATAGATCCAGATGTTTTTAGAAAACATAGTTACTATTATATTGATTTTGAAGCTGTACATCATATTTTTAGAGTGTCTAGTGGTTTGGACTCAATGGTTTTGGGAGAGCCAGAAATTCTTGGTCAAATGAAGAAAGCAGTAGTAATTGCTAATGAGACTAAAAGTATAGGTTTTTTCTTTCACCGTCTGTTCCAGGATGCTTTTTCTGTAGCTAAAACTGTTCGTACTCAAACTGATATAGGTAGAAATTCCGTTTCAATTGCTGCTTCATGTTTAAAATTGGCTAATATTAACATGAATAATGTAATGCAAAATGCCAAAGTTCTATTTATTGGAGCAGGGGAGATGATAGAACTCTGCATAAAACATTTTAGTTCTGTAAATTTTAGAGGGATGGTAATATCAAATAGAACTTTGGCAAAATCTAAAAATCTTGCTGATAAGTTTTCTATTGATCTTATTCCTTTCGAACAAATATATGATTATATATCAGATTTTGATATTGTTATTTCATGTACTGCAAGTAATAAATTCATCATCGATAATTCATATATTGAAAAGATATCTTATGGCACAAATAAATTAATGATAGATTTAGCAGTTCCCAGAGATATAGATCCTATAATAGGCGATTTAAGCAATGTTAACTTATATTCAATTGATGATTTAGCAGGTATTATTCAAAAAGGCTTGGAAGCTAGGAGAGCTTCTATTCCTAAGGCTGAGCATATTATATTGGAAAAAGTAAAGATATTTATGAAGTGGGCTCATCAAAGAGATTTGACCTTAACAATAACTAATCTTATTAATAAAATTGAAAGTATTAAGCTTTTAGAAATAGAAAGAGCTAATAATATGATTCATAAGAATTTTAATAAAGAATATGTTATAAGTGTTATGGCTCATAGGATAACTAAAAAGTTCTTGCATGGGTTAATAATTGCTATGAAAAATAGTGAAGAAGAAGATTTTTCACATATCCATAGATATTTGTCTAAAGTAATAGATAGTCAAGATAAATAATTTATTTAATATAACAGTATTTTTGTAGTGTGATTTTCATGAAGCAATCGATGCGTAAGAGATTGGAAGAGTTATCTGATCGTTTAAAAGAAATTGATCTTATGCTTGCTGAGTCAAGTGTATTTACTAATATTGATGATTTTCGTAAGTTGTCCTGTGAAAGGTCAGAAATAGAACCTGTAGTCAACAAGTTTGCTGAGTTAGTTTCTATTGAAAACTATATTGCTGAAGCATATGAAATGATTTCTGATCCAGAATTAAAGAATCTGGCAGAAGAGGAGATTAAATCAAATAAGCAAATTTTGGAAGAATTGGAAAGTGCATTACATATTTTATTACTACCAAAAGATCCTAATGACGATCGTAGTTTTTTCTTAGAGATAAGGGCAGGAACTGGTGGTGATGAAAGTACTTTATTCGCTGCTGATTTATTGAGAATGTATATTCGTTATGCGGAGCGTAAAGCTTGGAAGACTGAATTGATTTCTGAAAGTCTATCAGATTTTGGGGGTTATAAAGAAGTTATTATCAGAATTGATGGTCGTTCTGCTTATGCTCATTTAAAGTTTGAATCTGGTGGACATAGAGTTCAGAGAGTGCCTGATACAGAGACTCAAGGTAGAATACATACTTCTGCATGTACTGTTGCCGTTATGTTAGAGGCAGATACAGTTAGTGATATTGTGATAAATAATAATGATATAAGAATTGATACTTTTAGAGCTAGTGGAGCTGGTGGGCAACATATTAATAAAACAGATTCTGCTGTTAGAATTACTCATTTGCCTACTGGTCTTGTTGTAGAGTGCCAGGATGACAGATCACAGCATCGTAATAAAGAGAAAGCCATGCGAGTATTGGCTGCAAGGTTAAAAGATAAAGAAATAAGAGATTTGCAAAATAAAGAAGCTGCTGAAAGAAAAAGCCTAGTAGGCTCTGGAGATAGATCGGAACGCATAAGAACTTATAACTATCCTCAAAGCAGAGTTACTGATCATAGAATTAATCTGACTTTATATAAATTATCACAAATTATGGATGGTGATATGGATGAAATAATAGAGAGCTTGCTTGCAGAATTTCAAGCAGAACAGTTAGCTAATATTAGCTTGTAGTTTTATAGGTATAATTATTGATGGTTTCTATTAAGAATTTAATAATTGATAGTGGAATCTCTAGATTAGAAACAATGATTTTGCTAGAAATGATATTACATAAATCTAGGTCATGGATTATTGCTCATGATGATGAAGTTTTATCTGATGAATTTGTAAATTCATATATGGAATTAAATCGAAGGAGGTTGAATGGTGAACCTATAGCTTATATAGTAGGTTATAAAGAATTTATGAATTATATGTTTATGGTGAATAGAAATGTTTTAATACCTAGACCTGAGACAGAATTAATAGTTGAGCATGGTTTGAAATTATTAAGAGATAAATACCTGAATCCTAGGGTTATAGATTTAGGTACTGGTTGTGGAGCTATAGGAATATCAATTGCTCTGAATAGGCCAGATATCAACGTTGTTGGTTGTGACCTGAGTTCTCAAGCGTTAGAAGTAGCTCGTCATAATGTCATTGCTTTGGGAGCTACAGTAGAGCTTATAGAAAGTGACTGGTTCAAGTCCATTAACCCGGAAGAGAAGTTTGATCTTTTATTAGCCAACCCTCCATATATTTCTAGAGAAGATAAACATCTTATGATGGGTGATTTAATTTATGAACCACGACTTGCCCTAACAGACGAATCTATAGATGGCTTGGGAAGCATTAGCAAAATTGTAGAGACATCTCCCGCTTATATGAAAGAGGGGGCATCTTTATGGATAGAACATGCCTGGAATCATGCTTCTAGCGTGAAGAATATAATGGAATCAGCAGGGTTTAAAAATGTTTATAGTTTGAGTGATTTGTCAGGTATTGAAAGAGTAACAGGTGGTTTTATATAGTATCTTTAGAAGAATTTATTATTTTTAATATATAGGTATTTTTATGAAAAGTATAGAGAAAGTTATAGAAGATATAGTAAGTAGTAATCGTGTAGTTTTATTTATGAAGGGAACAAGTAAATTTCCTCTATGTGGTTTTTCAGGTAAAGCTGTAAGAATATTGATTGATTGTGGTATATCAGATATTTTCACCGTCAATGTTTTAGAAGATGAGAATTTACGTCAAGCCATAAAAGATTATTCTAATTGGCCAACAATACCTCAATTGTATATAGATGGTGAGTTTATAGGAGGTGTTGATATTATGAGTGATCTTAACGATACTGGGGAATTAAAGGCTTTGCTTAATAAAAAGAAGTAGTATGAGTTCAATTTTGATTTTATTTCATAGTATTATTATAATTACAATGTAATATTATACTATACAATATATTCATTCAATTTTCATATCAAAAACATCAGTTTTGTAATTTCTTATTAGTAGGTCGCCAGTAGATATTAGGAAGTATGCTCCATGTACTTCTAATGATCCATTGTTTACTTTTGTTTTTATAGAAGGAAATGTTAGTAAATTATTAATGCTCTGTTTTATCACTCCTAGTTCTAATTTTTTGCTATTTTCTTTAGAATATTGGTTATCTATTTTTAGAGAAGAAGATACTGGTGCAATTTGGGACATCCATTTACCTATAAAGTCTACATTACTTAGAGGTTTTTTGTTTTCTATGAATGATTTTATTCCTCCGCATGATTCATGTCCCAGTATCACTATGTATTTTATATTAAGAGCGCTAACAGCATATTCTATAGCTGCACTAGTTCCATGGTAAGAAGAATTAGGATCTTTATCATATGGAGGGACTAAGTTAGCAACATTACGGACTACAAACATTTCTCCTGGTTTTGAGTCGAAAATTAATTCAGGAGATACTCTTGAGTCACAACATCCGATAATCATTATTTCTGGATTTTGACCAGATTTTGCTAATTCTTTATACCTAGTTTTTTCGTTAGCCAATTTTCCATTTCTAAATGAGAAATAGCCATCTAACAGTCTTTTGGGAAACATATTTATTTAAATTCATTTTTTAATTTATACAACAGTTTCTAATGTAGATAATAATTATAAACTGTTGTATTTATTTATAGAATAATTAAGAAATTATTATCCAGAATTTCTTAATCCTGCAGCTATTCCATTAATAGTTAGGTGTATAGCTCGTTGTATTTTCTCTATTTCATTAATTGATAAATAATCTTTTTGTGATCTATATCTTTTAATTAGCTCAATTTGTAGGTAGTTTAATGGATCAATGTATATAAATCTATCATTTAGTCTAGATAGCAAAGTAGGGTTATCTTCTAATAGATCTCTTTGTGTCAGTAATTGGAGCATTTTGATTGTTTTATTATGCTCAGTATTTATTTTATTAAATATACTACTTCTTAAAAATTCATTTTTAACTAGTTTTGAGTAGCAAGAAGCAATTTTAATATTTGATTTTACTAATACCATCTCCATGTTAGATAACAATGTTTTGAATGCTGACCATTCTTTGGTCATGGCTCTTAATTGATCAAGTCGTTCTTGTTTGGACTTTGTTGAGTTGTTACCAACTTCTATGTAATGTTCTATAGCAGACCCTATGCCATACCAGCTAGGTATCATTAGTCTACATTGAGCCCAAGAGAAACTCCAAGGTATTGCTCTTAGATTTTCTATATCTTGGTTTTTGCTACGAGAAGAAGGTCTTGAGCCTATATTAAGAGCTGATATTTCATTTATTGGAGTCGAGGAAAAGAAATATTCTGAGAAACCTGGATTAACATAAACTAAATCACAATATAGTTTTTGTGCATATTCAGACATATCTGACATGATGTCGCCAAATTGTTTAATATGTAAGTCTTCTTTAGAGGCAGTTTTTCTATCTATACATAAGCTTGACTCTAGAGTCGCAGATGTTAGTAGTTCTAAATGCCATTTTCCTACTTCTGCATTATGATATTTTCCTTGTATAACCTCTCCTTGTTCTGTCAACCTAATTTGACCTGATACTGTTCCTGGAGGTTGTGATATTATTGCATCAAAACTGGATCCGCCTCCTCGTCCAACTGATCCTCCTCTTCCATGGAATAGTCTTAGTTTTATGCCTCGAGCATTAAATACATTAACCAAGGATCTTTCTGCTTGATATAAAGACCAATTTGAGGTTAAATATCCTCCATCTTTATTACTATCAGAGTATCCTAGCATTACTTCTTGAGTATTATGTTGTGCATTAGTAATTCTTGTTTTTATTTCTGGGATATCTAACCATGCAGCCATAATTTTAGAGCAGTTTTGTAGGTCATTTATGGTTTCAAATAAAGGGACAATCATTAATCCATTGTCTTGTTCAATATCACTAAATATGGGTGGTATTAACCCAGTTTCTTTTTGTAGCAATAAAACTTCTAATAGGTCACTTAGTGTCTCTGTATGTGATACTACATAGTTTTGTATAGCTTGCTTACCAAACAAAGATCTAATTTCAGCAGCTGTTTTTAAAATGTTTAGTTCTTTGTTTGTTTCTTCGCTATAATTTATCCATGGAGATAATAGAGGTCTTCCTTGATTTAATTCTTTTATGAGAAGTTCTATTTTTAAATTCTCATCTAGTTCTGAGTATTTATTCTTGCCTTCTAGATAAACACCAGCTTTTTGAAAGAGTTCCTCAAGAACTCTTTCGTGTACATCTGAATTCTGTCTAAGATCTATGGTGCTTAGATGGAAGCCGAATACTTTGATGGACTGACGTAATTTTTTTAACCTTAGATCACTAATTGTTTTTCCATGGTTGTTAGCAAGTGATTTATGGATTACAGTTAGATCTTTATAAAACTCCTCGGGATTAGAATAGGGATGTGCTTGCATAATATCCCTTCTAGCAATATTTAATCCAATTAATTTTTTCGAAGTAAAAGCTAATCTTGAGTAAATCCCTATTAAAGCACGGCGATAAGGTTCGTCTATTAGATGACTAGATTCATCCCCGCTTCTATTAGCAAGGAATAAAAGTTCGTCATCTACTTTTATTAATAGGGAACTTATGGATAATTCTTTTTTTAATGCATACACTTCTTTTAAATAATACTCAAGAATGACAGTGGATTGTTTTGTTGCTGCTTGTTTTAATGTTTTTTCATCTACATAAGGATTTCCATCTCTATCTCCACCTATCCAACTACCCATTCTTAGAAAAGGATTAATAGAATCAGGTAGGACTGTTTTATTATATTTTTTGTTAATAATATTTATTAATTCATTGTATAGTTTGGGTATTGCAGACAAGAAAGTACTTTTGTAATAAGACAATGCATTTTCTATCTCGTCTATCACAGTTAGACTTGAATAACGAAGCATCCTTGTTTGCCAGAGCATTGAAATATAACCGTTAAGTTCATAATCTATATCATTTTTCTCTTCGTTTGTTTGAGCTAGGTAACGTTGAGATAGTTTATCTGCAATATGCAAGTGTAAATCTAGGATGCTTCTGCGTTGTATTTCTGTTGGGTGAGCTGTAAGTACAGGCATTATGCAAGAAGATTCTAATATTTCAGAAATTTCTGACGATTCTACATTATTAACTATAAGTTTTTGCACAATATCTTTTAAGCTTCCTCTTTGGATTGTTTTAGAAGAGACATCTATTTCTTTTTGTCTACGATTTTGATCTAAATCCTCAGATATATTCAATAATTGCAGTAAAAAACCAAAAGCTCTCGCAATATAATTTGTATCATTGCTATCTAATTCATTGATTAGTTTTTCTAACTTTTCATTATTAAGAACTGCATCATTTTCTTCTATATTTATAGCAACTTTTCTTATGGTTTCTATTGTATTAAAAAGTCTTTTGCCTTCGCATTCTTGTATAACATTTCCTAGGATCTTTCCTAATAATCTTATTTCAGAGTGTAGATATGATTTTCGAGATTCTTCAGAGTGCATTTTTAATAGTTTCTTTAGTTGTTTAATAAATAAAATACTTGTTTTTTCTTATTGTTTGATAGTACAAGTATAAGTGTTTTTGGTTTTAAAAAACATACAAATAATATTGAAAATAGATATAAGTTATTACATATAAAAAGGTAACCGATAATGAAAGTACATAATAAAGCATTAGTATTGTTTTCAGGAGGTCAAGATTCTACTACTTGTTTGGCTTGGGCTTTAAAAATTTATGATGAAGTTGAAACTATTTCATTTGATTATGGTCAGCGTCATAACGTTGAACTACTTGCTAGATCAAAAGTGTTAGAGTCTATTAGATCATCATTTCCAGATTGGGATAAGAAATTAGGTAGTTGTTATTTAGTTGAAATAGATTTCATAAAAAAAATTTTGGAAACATCTTTAACTAGTAATATTGATATTGACATAAAAGATGGAATACCAAATACTTTTGTACCAGGAAGAAATTTATTATTTTTTAATCTAGCTGCTACATTAGGCTATAAAAAAGGAATTGAAACTATAGTTGGAGGTATGAGTCAGACAGATTTTTCTGGATATCCTGATTGTAGAGATAACAGTATTAAATCACAACAGATAGCATTAAGTCTTGGTTTTGGTAAAGACTTTATCTTGGAAACGCCTTTGATGTGGAAGAATAAAAGTCAAGTATGGGCTTTTGCAAAAGATATAGGTGGTCATAAACTCATAGATATTATTATCAAAGATACTCATACTTGTTATGTTGGAGATCGTTCTAAATTAAACGATTGGGGATATGGTTGCGGAAATTGTCCATCATGTATTTTACGTAAAAGTGGTTGGGAATCGTGGATTAATGTAGAATGATTCCAAGTAACAATTTGTTTATTTTTTTAATATAAATATATTATAGGTTTGAGTCATGCCACATTATCGTTCACGTACTTCTACTTATGGTCGCAATATGGCTGGTGCTCGCGCTTTATGGCGAGCTACTGGGATGAAAGATAGCGATTTTGGAAAACCAATTATTGCTGTCGTAAATTCCTTTTCGCAGTTTGTGCCAGGTCACGTTCATTTGCGTAATTTAGGAATGTTAGTTGCAAAAGAAATTGAATCAAGTGGTGGGGTTGCTAAAGAGTTTAACACTATTGCTATAGATGATGGAATTGCTATGGGTCATGGGGGAATGTTATATTCATTGCCTTCTAGAGAATTAATAGCTGATTCTGTGGAATATGTTGTAAATGCTCATTGTGCTGATGCAATGGTATGCATTTCCAATTGCGATAAAATTACACCTGGAATGTTAATGGCTTCTATGAGGTTAAATATTCCTACAGTTTTTGTTTCTGGTGGTCCTATGGAAGCAGGTAAAATTGTTTCCGTTGTAAATAATGTTATATCTAAAATAGATCTTGTTGATGCTATGATAGTTGCTGGTGATTCGAATATCAGTGATGAAATTGTGGAAGAAACAGAGAGATCTGCTTGTCAAACCTGTGGATCTTGCTCTGGTATGTTTACAGCTAATTCTATGAATTGTTTAACAGAAGTAATTGGATTGGCATTACCTGGAAATGGAACATTATTAGCTACACATGCTAAACGAAAAGACTTGTTTAAGTCAGCTGGCCGTTTAATTGTAGATTTATGTAACCGTTATTATAAGAAAGAAGATTATTCTGTCTTACCAAGAAGTATAGCTACCAAAGAATCTTTTGAAAATGCTATGTCTCTAGATGTTGCTATGGGTGGATCTACTAATACTGTATTGCATTTGTTAGCGGCAGCAAGAGAAGCAGGTGTTGATTTCACAATGGTTGACATAGATAGGATATCTAGAAAAGTTCCATGTTTATGTAAATCTGCACCTGCTACTAGTAAATATCATATAGAAGATGTACATAGAGCCGGTGGTGTTATGGGAATATTAGGTGAGCTTTCCAGAGCAAATCTACTAGACTTATCTACAGTTAATATAAATGGTGGAACATTAGGTGATGTTATAAAAAAATGGGATTTAGCAGATTCTCCTTCTGAAGAAATAAAAACTTTTTATAAGGCTGCTCCTGGCGGTATAAGAACAACTGAAGCTTTTAGTCAGGATTCTTATTTTGATCATTTGGATACTGATCGTGTTTCGGGATGTATACGTAATTTAGAAAATGCATATTCTAAAGATGGAGGTTTAGCTGTTTTATATGGCAATATAGCAGAAAAAGGTTGTATAGTTAAAACAGCTGGTGTTGATGAATCTCAGTTAGTTTTCCAAGGGAGAGCTCGTGTTTTTGAGAGTCAAGATTCTGCAGTTGAAGCTATTTTGGGAGATAAGATCCTAGCGGGTGATATAGTTGTTATAAGATACGAAGGTCCTAAAGGAGGACCAGGAATGCAGGAAATGTTGTATCCAACTTCTTACTTGAAGTCAAAAGGACTGGGTAAAACATGTGCTTTATTTACTGATGGCAGATTTTCAGGAGGTTCATCAGGTTTGGTTATAGGACATGCTTCTCCTGAGGCAGCTGAGGGGGGTGCTATTGCGTTAATTGAAGAAGGTGATAGTATTTCTATAGATATACCTAATAGGAATATTAATCTTTTAGTTACTGATATAGAGTTGATTCGTCGTCGTAATTCAATGCTAGCAAAAGGTGATAAGGCATGGAAACCATTAAATCGTGATCGTTTTGTTTCTAATGCATTGAAAGCATATGCTTTACTTGCTACTTCAGCTGATTGTGGTGCTGTAAGGGATATATCTAAACTTGATAAGTGTTAATTACTCTGAAGTTAATAGCCTTACTTCTTCAAAGAAGTAAGGCATAGTGTTCATATTTTTTTAAGTTACCTTATGTCTCCAGTATTACCCCCATTTTTAATAGTTCGTTGGTTATTGTTATTGATTATAGTAACAGGACTTTATTTTATAAAAAGTTTTCTAATGCCTTCTTTGGCTGCGCTAATTATTGGTTTAGCTAGCTGGCCAATTTATCAGCGTGTTTTGTATATTTTTGGTGGTAGAAATACATTAGCTGCTTCCGTTTCCTTATTGTTTTTTTTATTGGTTTTAGTTATTCCCATTACATGGGCTTTTGCTTATACAGCCCATGAAGCTAGTATTTTCATCAAATGGGCAATTACAGCCAATAGAAATGGAATAGAAATTCCGACATGGATATCTTCTATACCTCTTTTAGGAGATAAATTATCAGATTATTGGAATTTGTATTTTGGTGAATCTTATGCTTTAGGTAAGACAGTACAAATGATAAGTGGAGAACATCTTGGTAATATATATCGTATGTTATTGTCTGCTACAGGAAATGTTTTTCATTCATTATTATCAGTCTTCTTTATGCTAATTACACTGTTTTTTGTATATAGGGATGGTAAGAATATTTTATCCCAGATAGATATTCTTGGGAAAAGCATGTTACCTGATAGATGGATTCAATTATCACGATTAGTGCCAGCAATGATTAGTTCCACAGTGACAGGAATGGCTCTTATTGCAATGGGTGAAGGGGTAATTCTTGGTTTTGCTTATTGGGTTTCTGGTGTGCCTTCATTTGTTTCATTAGGTTTAATCACATGTTTTTTAGCCTTAGTTCCTGGTGGAGCTCCTTTTATATTTACCATGGTTTCATTATATTTGTTAGCATCAGGAAGAGTATTTGCAGCTATAGGTTTATTTATTTGGGGCACTTTAGAATTATTTATTGTTGATAAGACTATTAGGCCTAAATTAGTAGGAGGTCCAGTGAAACTACCTTTCTTACCAACATTTTTCGGTTTGGTAGGGGGGTTAAAAACGCTTGGTTTGATAGGTTTGTTTATAGGTCCTGTGCTAATGGCATTGATAGTTTCTATATGGCGCGAATGGGTTTCAGATACCAAAAACAAAAACCAAAATCAGATAATTAATAATGATTAGAAGAGATATTGGTGCCCGGGGCCGGGTTCGAACCGGCATGCCTTTCGGCGGGGGATTTTGAGTCCCCTGCGTCTACCAATTTCACCACCTGGGCAACTTATGATCGATTATACACTCTCTTGAAAAATTATGCATCATCTCCATACTAAAATTATGGTTTTTTAAATTTTATTCTTTTAATTTAACTTTCATTTCTTAATTATGAATCAAAATAGTCAATCTGTACAATCTGAAAAAATGAGTTTTCAAGCTGAAGTAAAACAATTGCTTCATTTGATGATACATTCTTTATATAGCAATAAAGAAATATTTTTGAGAGAGTTGGTTTCTAATGCATCAGATGCATGTGATAAGTTGCGTTTTGAATCTCTAGATAATCCTGATTTGCTATCAAAAGATTCAAAGCTTAGTATAATTGTTTCTTATGATAAAGATAAACATATCATTACCGTTTCTGATAATGGTATAGGTATGTCTAGAGAAGAAGTTATTAATAATTTAGGAACTATAGCAAAGTCTGGTACTAAAGATTTCTTTAAAAATTTAAGTGGAGATAAACAAAAAGATGCTCAATTAATTGGTCAGTTTGGTGTTGGTTTTTATTCTTCTTTTATTGTTGCTGACAAGGTTAAAGTAACTACTCTTAAAGCTGGATTAGGCAAAGAGTCTTCTATTAGTTGGGAATCTGATGGATTAGGTGAGTTTATCGTATCTGATTCAAATCGCGATACACATGGAACTGATGTGGAATTACATCTAAAAGAGGATTCATTTGATTTATTGAATGGTTGGAAGTTGAGAGAAATTTTACAGAAGTATTCTGACCATATATCTTTGCCTATATACATGTATAAAGAAGAGTGGGATGATAATAAAAAAATACAAATTCAAACGAAAGATTTGGAAATAGTTAACAAATCTAATGCATTATGGGCAAGACAAAAATCTGATATTACTGAAAGTGAATACAAAGAATTTTATAAAGCTTTATTCCATGATTTTGAAGATCCGTTATTTTGGACTCATAATAAGATAGAGGGTCGTAGCGAGTATACTCAATTATTTTTCATTCCTAAACATGCTCCATTAGATATATGGGATAGAGATAGTAGTCATGGCATCAAGCTATATATACAGCGTGTATTTATTATGGATGACTCAGAACAATTACTTCCAAGATATCTACGTTTTGTGAGAGGTATTATAGATACAGCTGATCTTGAATTAAATGTCTCTAGAGAAATTTTACAAGAAAGTAAAGATTTATTTGCTATAAAAGAAGCATCTATTAAACGAATATTAGGTTTGTTAGATGATGCAGCAAAAAATAAAGCAGAAGATTATAAGATATTTTGGAATGAATTTGGTCAGATTCTTAAAGAAGGGATTGGAGAAGATTTTGCTCATAAGGAAAGAATTGCTAAATTGTTAAGATTTACCTCAACTTATGGAGAAGATGATAGTCAATCTACATCTCTTTCTGAATACGTATCTAGAATGAATTCTACGCAAGAAGGTATATACTATATTACAGCTGATTCTTTAATGGCTGCTAAAAATAGTCCTCATTTAGAGATTTTCCGCAAAAATAATATAGAAGTTTTATTATTGCCTGATAGAATAGATGAATGGATGATTTCTAATTTGAGGGATTTTGATGGAAAGCCTCTTATATCTATAGCAAAAGAAGGTTTTGATGTAAGTAAAATTGGTGGAGAAGCAGATATAAAGGATCCTGATGAGCTACCTGAATCTTCAAAATCAATAATAAAGAAAATAGAAAGTGTGTTGAAAGATCGCGTTAAATCAGTTAAAGTTTCTTCTCGTTTAGTAGATTCCCCTGCATGTGTTCTTGTAGAAAAAAATGAACTAAGTCCTCATATGGTTCGTATTTTAAAAGATGCAGGACAGAATCCGCCAGAATCTAAATTTATTTTGGAAATAAATCCTGAGCATGATTTTTTTAAGAAATTAAGTGATTTAGATGAGGCTGCTTTTGAGCAATGGTCAAACTTGTTGCTTGACCAGGCGATTTTGACTAGTGGAGGTAATTTAAAAGATCCAGCTGCTTTCGTGAGATGTTTAAATAGTATCCTTTTAAAAACTTAATAAATAGTTAAAAAGAGTCTGCAATATTATTTGCAGCTCTTGCTAGCTATTTGCTTCATGATTTAATAAATATATACGTATGCTAGATAATTTGACTAAGCGATTTTCAAAAATCATAAAGAAAATAAAAGGAGAGGCTCGTTTAACTGAAGCTAATACTAGTGATATGTTGCGTGAAATACGAATAGCTTTGTTAGAGGCCGATGTTTCTTTTGTTGTTGTTAGAGATTTTATAGATAGTGTTAAGAAAAAATGTCTTGGTGTTGAGGTTATTGATAGCTTAAATCCAGGTCAAGTTTTGGTTAGTGTTGTTCATAAAGAATTAGTTAGAGTTATCGGCGGAGACTTTGGAGAGTACTCGACAGAGATATCCTTAGATTCTAAACCACCTGCCATTATTCTTATGATTGGTCTACAGGGAGTAGGTAAAACTACTACTTCTGGAAAATTAGCATATTGGTTTAAAAATGGGCATCATATTAGAAATGGAAAATTAACAGGAAAGAAAAAGGTACTATTAGTTAGTACTGACATATACCGTCCAGCTGCAATAGAACAATTAAGAATTATAGCTGATCAGATAGATGTAGATTTTTTTGAGGTTAAAACATCTTTAAAACCATGTGATATAGCTATTGAAGCTTTAGATTATTCTCGTCGTCATTATTATGATATTGTTATTTTTGATACGGCTGGTCGTCTTGGTATAGATGATTTTATGATGAATGAAATAAAATCATTGCATAAAATAATTAGTCCTATTGAAACATTATTTGTTGTTGATTCTATGCAAGGTCAAGATGCTATAAATACAGCTAAAGCATTTTCTGAAGTTGTTCCGATCACAGGGATTGTTTTAACAAAGTTAGATGGTGATTCTAGAGGTGGTGTAGCCTTGTCTGTGAGTAAGATAACAGGAAAACCTTTAAAGCTTGTTGGTATATCGGAAAAAATAAATGGGTTAGAACTATTTTATCCAGATCGTATGGCTAGTCGCATACTAGGTATGGGAGATATTCTGTCTCTAGTGGAACAAGCTCAAAAGAATATAGATTTTGATAACAATAAAACTATAAATTTATTAAAATCTAAGGATAAATTTGATTTTAATGATTTTTATGCGCAAATTACTCAAATGAAAAAAATGGGTTCTATGAGTGAATTGTTAGATAAATTACCAGAAGGTTTACAGATTTCTGGCAAAGTTTTAGGAAATAATAATCCTGATAAAATGATCATAAAAACAGAGGCCATCATTAATTCTATGACTTTATTAGAAAGGAGCAAACCAGAAATAATCAAGTCATCTAGGAAACGTAGAATAGCCAAAGGATCAGGAACAACAGTTCAGGATGTTAATAATTTAATTAAACAGTTAGACCAAATGCAGTCAATAGTTAAAAAAATTAAAAAGAATGGTTTTAGTAAAATCTTTCGTTCTATAACCGGGGCTAAAAATTTTTTAAAATAGATTATTAATTAACCACCACCTATAGCTGATACTATTTCTACAATATCTTCGTTTTTTAAGAATGTTTCATGGTATCTATTTTTTTGTATTATATTTCCATTTAATTCTATTGCTATTTTCTTATTATCATGCTGTAAGCTTGATAGCAGTTCTGATATAGAAATATTGTTTTGAACGTCTAATTCTTTGCCATTAAGTTGAATTTTCATTTTTTGTACCTTTTTGTACCATTTAATATATATTATTGCAATTTAAAATTTGATTTTATCAGATGTATAAAATTTATCAAATCTATATTGCCTCCAGTAATTATTATTCCTATTCTTTTATTTTTAATTTCGTTCCTGATATTCTGTATCGCTGCAAATCCTAAACAACCTGTTGGTTCTGCAATAATTTTTAGTTTATTTGCCAGTGTGGACATAGAGTCAATTAGTTGTGAGTCGCTTACTGTTAAAATATCTTTCACATATTTTTGAATAATAAAAAAATTTTTTTCTCCTAGAGATTGGGTTTGTGCTCCATCCGCTATAGTTTGAGGAGTGCCTATTCTGGTTAGAATTCCTGTTCTTAATGATATTTGTGCATCATTAGCATTTATTGGTTCTACACCATATACGTTACAAAGTGGTTTTTTTTCTTTTATATATAATGATGAGCCAGATAATAAACCACCACCTCCTACTCCCATAAATACAGCATCTAAATCATAAACTTCTTCAAATAGTTCTTTTACTACTGTACCTGATCCAGCTATCACATCATTATTATTATATGAAGAAATTGGGATGGCTCCAGTCTTTTTTATTAATTGATCTAATATTTGTTCTCTATCATCATTATACCTGTCATATAGTATTATATTGCAATTGTTATGTTTTTTAGTATTAGATATTTTAATCTTAGGTGCATCTTTAGGCATGAGAATAGTTGATTTTATGCCCAATATTTCAGATGCTTTTGCTATTGCTTGAGCATGATTGCCAGATGAAAAGGTAATAACTCCTAATTTTTTTTCTTGTTCTTTTAAATTTACCAAAGCGTTAAATGCTCCTCTAAATTTAAATGCTCCTGTGATTTGTAAATTCTCACATTTGAAAAAAAAATTAGCATTAAATTTATCATTAATATCTGTAGATACTAAAACTGGTGTTTTACAAACATAACCAGCAATTCTTTTAGATGCTAGCGCAATATCTTCGGCATTTGGTAATGAAAGATTATTTTTCATGTTTGTTTAATAGGTTATATTTTTATTTAAACATTTTGCAGTTCATTGCTAAATCTTTAAGAAATTTAGCTTACTTTCATGCCAGGTAAAGCTCCACTGTTCGGTTCTATTAGATAGATTTTCTTATTTGGGTCTTCTTTATTGCTTGCTGCTAGGATCATCCCTTCTGAAATTCCAAATCTCATTTTTCTAGGCTTCAAATTAGCAACAAAAATTGTTAGCTTCCCAATGAGTTCGTCAGGAGTATACGATGATTTTATTCCTGAAAAAACATTTTTGGTGGAGTTATTATTACCTATATCTAAGGTCAATTGTAGTAGTTTTTCAGAATCTTTTACTTCTTCGCATTTAATAATTTTTGCTACTCTTAGGTCTATTTTCATAAAATCTTCTATGCTAATAGATTGGTTTTCTTGTTTATGGTCCATATTTTCAATTGTAGATTGATTATTTTCAAATAATTTTGTAAGTTGTTCTTTTTCTGCTCGTTGCATAAGATGTTCAAATTCGTTTATAGTTATTGGTAATTTTTGGATATCTTCCCAATTAAAATCTTTTGTCATGCCAAATAGTTCTCTAGCTATTTTTCTAGATGTTTTGGGTAATATAGGGCTTAACATTATGGATAAGGCTTTGAATCTAGCTAATGTGCAAGAGCAAATAAATTGTAGCTTTTTGTAATAACTACAATTATAGGATTCTATTTTCTTTGAGATTTCCCAAGGTTTTTCGTTATCAAAACATTGATTTGTGTAATCAGCATAAGACATTATTTCTTTAACAGCTTTGCTGTATTCCCGGTCTTCTAAGTTTTTTCTAACTGTTTCTGAGCGCAAGTATATTTCTTGTGATATTTCTTTTTCTTTTTCGTAATAGTTAAGTTTACCACCCAGATACTTTGTTGTTAATCGGCATGTACGACTTGCAATGTTAACATATTTACCTATCAAATCACTATTTATCTTCCTTATAAAATCATCAATAGTAAAGTCTATATCCTCTATCTTAGAATTTAATTTTGATGATAGATAATATCTTAGCCATTCTGGATTTAGGCCTAATTTTAAATATGATAACGGTGAGATTCCTGTGCCACGACTCTTAGACATTTTTTCGCCATTTATAGTAATAAAACCATGGACATTAATTTCATCAGGTGTTTTTCTTCCAGAAAATTTTAGCATAGCTGGCCAAAAAAGAGCATGAAAATATATTATGTCTTTGCCAATAAAATGAATTTGTTCTACATTATTATTAGGATCTAAAATTTCATCGAAATTAAGATTATGAGTTTTGCAATATGCTTTCATAGAAGCTAAATAGCCAATAGGTGCATCTAACCAAACGTAAAAATATTTTTTGGGAAAATCTGGTATTTCTATTCCAAAATATGGGGCATCTCTGGAAATATCCCAATCGTTTAGATTGACATTGGAAGGATCTGACCCCAACCATTCTTGTATTTTAGAGAATACTTGATCCTGTAACTTTTTTCTTCCTTGTTTATTTTTGCTCGTAGTCCAATCTATTAAAAAATCAACACATTCTTTGCTAGATAATTTGAAAAATAAATGTTCAGATGATTTGAATATTGGTGTTGCTTTTGTAAGAGAAGAATAAGGATTTATTAGATCTGTTGGTTTATATGTGGACCCACAAGATTCACAAGAATCTCCATATTGATCTTTAGCGTGACATTTAGGACATTCTCCTTTTATATATCTGTCAGCAAGAAACATTTTTTTTAATGGGTCATAGAATTGATTTACACTTCTTAATTCAATTAAATTATTATTTTTGAGGCAGTTATATATTTCTATGGCTAGCTCTTTATTTTCTTCTGAATCTGTTGAGTGCCAATAATCAAAAGCGATATGAAATCCATTCAGGTATAATGGTCTTTCTAATGAATAACGAGCTGTTAGTTCTCTTGGAGATATGCCTTCTGCTTCCGCTTTCAGCATAATAGGTGCTCCATGGGCATCATCTGCTCCAATAAAATATACTTTGTGTCCAGACATTCTCATAGATCTTACCCATATATCAGCTTGTATATATTCCATGATATGTCCAAGATGCAAAGAGCCGTTAGCATAAGGTAAAGCAGTGGTAACAAAGAGAGTACGTTGCATATAATTATTATAAATTTGAAGTGTTTCTTGTATTGCCTATGAATAGCATTCATACTTAATATATGATGATAATATATTTTATATTAGATCCTTTGTATTGTTAAATATTTGTTTGCTTAATCGTAGATATTTATTCTTATTATAATGATTATTTTTTTTTGAAATTGTGAGTTTATTTTAAATGAGTATAACTGCAGAACAAATTAGAGCAATATTACATGGTATAAAAGATCATAATGGTATAGATATTTTAAATAAATACTCTAAGGTTTTTATAGATATAAAAGAAGAATTGGTAATAATAAATTTAGAGTTAAATTATCTAGTTAATGAAGCTATAGATGTATTAATCAGAGAAAAAATTATTCATGCTCTTGGTAATTTAGGTGTTTTAAATACATCTATTAATATTAAATACCAAGTTATTGCACATGTAACTAGTAACTTACTAAAATCATATCCAGATGTTAAGAATATTATTGCAGTTTCTTCGGGTAAAGGAGGTGTTGGAAAGAGCACTGTTGCTGCTAATCTTGCTTATTCATTAAGCTTATTAGGAGCTAGGGTAGGCCTAGTTGATGCTGATATCTATGGTCCTAGTATTCCTATAATTTTAGGAGTTAATGATCAACCTGAAATTGTTGATAGTGATAGAATGCTTCCTATTTTAAAACATGGTATTCAAGTAAATTCATTAGGGTTCTTATTGGATTATGATTCGCCAGCTATATTACGTGGGCCAATGATTACGAAAATATTTGAACAGTTAGTCAGCAAAACCAAATGGTGTGATTTGGACTATCTTATTGTGGATATGCCGCCAGGAACTGGTGATATCGCACTCAGTTTGGCAAAAAATATTCCTACTGTAGGGGTGGTCATAGTTACGACACCACAAGATGTGTCTTTGATGGACGTTAGGCGTTGTATAAAGATGTATAAAAAAGTTGGAACTAAAATACTTGGAATTATAGAAAATATGTCTTCTTATATATGCCCTCATTGTATGAATACCAGTAATCTTTTTGGTAGTGGTGGAGGCAAGCGTATATCTAAGCAGTATGGTATACCATTAATGGGAGAATTGCCGTTTGATAATTATATTCGTAGTCAGTCTGATATTGGAGAATTTTTAATATTTCATAATCCATCAAATAATATTGCTAATAAATATTTAGATATGTCTATTAGACTATCAAGATATATAGCTCTTTTACCAAAGAATGATAGGAATGTTTTTCCACCTATAGTATCCAGATAATTATAAAAATATAAAATGAATCGTTTTATAATCAAAATATTTATAATTCTACAATTTTCAATGATGTTTTTTTCATATGCATTTTGTCATACTGAAATCTTAATTGAATCTGAAGATTTGCCTAGAGAAGTTGTAGATGCAACTTTGAATTCTGTTCGTTCTATTGCTCAGTTAATTGAAGATCAAGATGGAGGAGAGATTAATAGGCTACGACGTAGAGCTTATGATTCTGTTATGACATCTTTAGCATCTGAGGGCTATTTTTGCCCAATAGTAAATTTTGATATTAATAATGAAAGTTGTAATGAGAAATGGAAGATAAGTATTACTTCTGGCAAACGAGCTATAGTTTCAAAATTAAATCTAAGATTTACAGGTCGTATCAGTCATCATGATTATGAAGATCGTATAGAGAAATTAAAGAATAGTTGGGTTCTTCCAGTTGGTAATGTTTTTACAAATAATAACTGGGCTAGTGCTAAAAAAAAATTATTATACTCTATAACATCTAGAGACTTTTTATTAGCTAAAATAACTAATTCTGAAGCTAAAATAAATACAGAAACAGCAGAAGTGGAATTATCATTAGCAATAGATAGTGGCCCACTTGTTTTAACTGGTGCAGTTCACACTCATGGTTTTGTTAAGATTCCACCTAGTATAGTCTATAGGTACACAAATTATCAACAGAATCAACCTTTTAATCAGGATCTATTAGATGATTGGCAGCAGTATCTGCAGTCAACAAAATTTTTTAGTGGTGCATTTATAACTATTGACTCAATGCATGATAACCTTTTTAAGAAAAATATTTTTATTAATAGTCATGAAGATAAATACAGTTTATTTAATTTTGATAATAACCTAACGATCAATTCAAGTCAGCTTAATTTATCTAATTATGATAATAAAGAAGAGGTTACCTTACCAGTTCATGTAATAGTTATTGAATCACCATTAAAACAGATGGTGTCTTCTATTGGCATTGATGATGGTGCGGCAGGATTAAGGTTCGAAAGTGTTTATAAGCAAAACATGGTTAAAGATTTTCCAGTTACTTTGTCTTCTGGAGTTGGAATCGATAGGCTACATAAAAGATTTTTTGTTGATATCAATCTTTTACCACAAGCTAATGGAAAAAGGGATTCTTTTGGAATTTTGTGGGATACTTCTGATGCGCATGGCTTAAAAGTAACTCGTTCTGCTTTTGGTTTTACAAGATCAAATAATGGGTATAATAGCATTTATCAAGATAAAAATAGCATAAGTTATGAAACTAGTTATCACTCTTTATTGGCGTATGATTATATTGAGGTAAAGCATGACTGTAGTTTTTCTTTGCCGACAGTTACTAATACTTTTTCAGTGTCTCGTTTTAATGTAGATAGTAAATATAATCCTAAGCAAGGTAATATTTCAGCTATGAGTCTAGCTATAGGTTTGTCTTTAAATAAAATTAGTCCATATGCACGTATAAAATTTAGGTCTCAATATTGGTGGCCTATTTTTAGTAATGGTATTGCTACTTTGAGAGCTGAATTTGGTAAAATTTGGCCATCTAATAACCAAATATTAATCCCAGACGATTTTGGTTTTCGCATAGGTGGAGCTAGATCTATTAGGGGATATGCTTATCAAAGCATAGGATCTCAAAGAGAATTTGCCGTTGTTGGAGCTAGTATGATGTCTGTTGTAAGTGCTGAGTATAATCATTACTTTAATGAAAGATTTGGATTTAGTTATTTTATTGATTTAGGGGATGCTTTTAATTTTGTTAATCAGATGAGATTAGCTATGGGCTACGGTATTGGGTTGAGAATTCGGACTCCAGCTGGTCCATTATCATTAGATTTAGCTTATAGTCATAGGTATCATGATTTGAAATTACATTTTTCTTTAGGAATTGTATTTTGAGTGTTTTTCGCCAAAAAATCCGTAATTTTTTTAGTTGGATGCTACCGATATTTTCCATTTTTATAGCTGTTATATGTGGTATGGTTTTTTGGGTTGTTTGTTCTAACAGTGGTAGCAAAATGCTAGTCAACGTTGTTGCTAATTATTTTGGAGGTAGAGTATCTATTGTTAACGGTACAGTTGTTGATGGTTTGAATTTAAAAGACCTTCATTTAAATGTTTCAAATTCAGAATTAGAAATAGCAGACCTACATATTAATATAAAATTAGAGTCTTTGTTCAGAGGTATTTTTAAGATTGCTGATTTGTCAATTTCTTCCTTATGCGTAGAAGTATTGGAAGATAGACAAAATACAAGTAGATATAAACATATGTTTACATCAGATAACAAATTTTTTTTTCCTATAGAAGTAGATAATATTAGTATAGAAAATATTTTTTTTAAATATAGCAATCAATCTTTTGGTGATATTAAGTTAAGCAAACTATTTGCTAATTTTAAGATTGATCAAAAGAAATCATTATTTTCTATAAATAATTTAGAGCTTAAGACAAATAGATTTGATAGTGATTTAACTGGATATTTAGTATTTGAAAATCAAAAGTCTACCATATTTAATTCAGAATTTAGATTTAAAAATAAAAATAATAGTATTACGAGTACGGAGGATTATACGTATGGTTTTTTAAATCCTGCTTTATTCGATTCTTCAGTACAAGTGACAGCTAGTGGCTCTTTCGACCAAATTATTATTTCTATCAATGCTGAGAATAATGAGATGGTAGCTAATAGTGCAATTGTTTTACGAAAACAATCAGGTTTTGTAATTAAGAAAGTAAGTATTGATTTATATCAATTTAAGGATTCTGGTTCTGTTTCTTTGGTAGCAAATAATATAAACAATGAATTAGTAAATGTTAATCTTTCTCTATCTAGTTTAGATAGTAGTCTTTTTTTTATAGGAGATATTCCTAGAATCATAATAGGTCTTAATTCTGAGGTCAAAATAGATTTTAATAATAATGAAACAATAGATGTTAGTGTTGATTTTATAATCGATGATTACAGTAAATGGGGTGATAGCCCAATGAAGGGTTATTTCGGAATTGGATTTAAAATTTTTAATAATGTTAATTATCTTAATTTTTTAGATATTTTAGAAAGATATAGTCTTATTAATAAGCTGAAAGGTTCTATAACTATCGGGTCTAATAACGTAGAGATTAATAGTGATACTAAAATTAATAAAAATATTTTGAGTATTAGGGCTTTAATGCCTGATATTAAGAAAATCTGGTACAAGTTTAGTGGTGCTATTGATATGCAAATTAACTTGTCAGGAGACTTATCTAACTATCGTGGAGAAATTAAAGCTTATTTTGATAGAGTAAGATTTAGTGATTTTTATAAATGGAAAGATCTAGAAATACAAACAGATTTTAAAGGTGCTCGTAATAAAGCTAAGAACATAGATTGGGATCTAGATATTTCAAGATTAGATATTAAATTAGATAATGTTAAGGTAACTCTTATAGATGTATTAACTTTCAAGTTGTTTATTAAAAATTATTTAGAGTGGCATTGGTCAGTTGATCAATTCAATATGATTTTTGAATCTATTGGTAATGGCAAAATTCTTTTTAATAGCAAAAATTCTAGAGGTACACAGAATGGTTGGGAAACAATCGGACAATTTAAAAATTCAGTGTTTGATAGTTCTGTGTTTTTAGATCTTGCAAAAATTCTTGGTATAAGTCTCACTTTGCCTAAAATTGAAAGAGATATGCCTGATAATTCAAAGAAAATGTTTATGTATGGCAGTTGGAACGTTCAATATGGGCAGAATTTATCTGGTAGTATTTCTTTAAGGATTTATGAAAATGATGATAAAGAAAAATCAGATCAAGTATTTTTATTGGATATAAATCTAGAACATATCAAAAATATAACGAATAAATTTGATATGTTACTAAAAATACAAGATCCAAACATTGGAATATTTGATGGTTTTTGCTCTATGTTTTTTGATGTTGATTCGAGAGGTTTTCCAATTTTAGATAAAGAAAAAATTTTTGTAAAATTAAATGCTGATATAACAGATTTATCTATATTAAATTATTTTTTGAAAGATAATATAGAAATTGGCGGTGCCACAAAAAGCAATATAGAAATAAATGGTTTTGTTGATAAAGAATTAATTGTTAGTGGTTTTATTAATGGTGAGAAGTTAAAACTAATTAGGGTTGATGATGGAATCAGACTATTAGATGGTAGTTTAGATGCTGATTTATCAAATAGTCAGCTTATCATAAAGCGTCTTTTTTTTCCTGCTAATCATAGAGTGATACCGCAAGATATTCGTTTGCGTGACCATCTAACATTGATAAATAAGAATGTCACAGAAGGTTATATTTCAGCTAGTGGTAATGTAGACTTTTCTTCTAATTATAGTAGAGTAGAATTTGATGTGAAGCAATTTCCTATTTTGCAGCGTTCAGATTGTTATGCTGTTATTTCAGGTAGATTGTTTACAGATTTATTTTATAAAAAAATATATGTTGGTGGAAAGTTGCTAATTGACACAGGATTGGTATGCCTAGATTCTTTTAGAACCTATTCTTATTTAGATGATGATGTAAAATTAGATTCATTCGTAATTGAACCATATAAAGAGAATTCTAGAAATATAGAAGTAAAATCTGATCTAGTTCTTGATTTAGGAAATAGATTTTATTTGACAGGACTGGGGTTTGATACAGGTTTATTAGGTTCACTTAGATTATCTCTTAAAAATGATGGTCGTTTTTCTTGTTTGGGTACAGTTACGGCCTCGGAGAATGGGGTAATAGAAGTTTATGGCCAGAGATTAAGTTTTAATAGAGGAAATCTTACTTTCCAAGGACGCATAGATAATCCATTAATTGATGTTGAGGCTGTTAGATTAGGAAAACAAGTCGAGCCTGGTGTGAAAATATCAGGTACGTTACAACATCCCATTATAGATTTAATTTCTTACCCTAATGTTAGTGATGTTGAGAAAATTTCATGGCTGTTGCTTGGGAGAGGTCCGGATGAACAAACTATGGATATTAGTTTTTTGCTTTCGGTAGGAGCTGCATTTTTGAGTGGAGGGCAACCTTTTTATCGGCAATTTGGATTGAGTGGTTTTGATATCCGTAGCGGTTCAATTGGTAAATCTGGCAGTATTTTACCAGATCACATAGTAGCTGGGGGTATTAATAAAGATAATTATAATGATTTTCCAACACAGTTTGTTGTTCTAAGCAAACAATTTGCTAATGGTATAAATTTAAGTTTAGAACAATCTCTAGTTGCTAGTGAAACAGTTGCTAGGATTAGCTATAGACTTTCTCGTCGTTGGTCTTTTGATATGAAAGGCGGTTCTGTAAATGGAGTTGCTTTTATTTACCGAACTTTTTTTGATGACTAGTGTTCTTATTGTAATTAATACGATAAAGATATTTTGAATATTTTTTCTTGTTCAGATCAATAAGCTCACGAGTGTATAAATATATTTTAATAATTATGAGTATTAAGAGTGATCGTTGGATTCGTGCTGCTGGAAAAGAGGGAATGATTTGTCCATTCGAGCCTTATTTGGTAAACAAAAATCAAGGGCGTCGTATTGTTAGTTATGGCACTAGTAGCTACGGATATGATGTGCGTTGTGCAAAAGAATTTAAGATTTTTACAAATATTAATCATGCTATAGTTGATCCTAATGCTTTTGATGAGAAATCTTTTGTAGATTTTTATGGTGATGTATGTATTATCCCTCCTAATTCATTTGCTTTGGCAAGAACCATAGAGTATTTTCGTATTCCTCGTAACATACTTACTATATGTTTAGGTAAAAGCACTTATGCTCGTTGTGGAATTATCGTTAATGTAACTCCTTTAGAACCTGAATGGGAAGGGCATGTAACACTAGAGTTTTCTAATACTACTCCTTTGCCAGCTAAGATATATGCTGGTGAAGGTTGTGCCCAGATGTTATTTTTAGAAAGTTCTGAAACATGTGAAATATCATATGCTGATCGTAGTGGTAAATATCAGAAACAAACTGGTGTTACTTTACCTAGGTCTTAATTTTTTATTGTTTTTTGTGATTTGATTCATTAGTTAAATTGTTTAGGATATATTCACATGAAGTTCTTGTTTCCAATTTTTATCATAGATGAGGATTATCGGTCAGATAATGCTTCTGGTTTAGGAATCAGAGCATTGGCGGATGCTATTGAAGCACAAGGTATGCAGGTTATTGGCGTAACTGGCTATAATGATATAAGTTCTTTTGCGCAACAACAAAGTAGGGCAAGTGCTTTTATTCTTTCTATAGATGATGAAGAGTTTGATGTCGATTCGCCAGAAGATGTGGCGACTGCTATAAAGAAATTGAGAGTATTTATAGGGGAAGTAAGGTTCCGTAATTCTGATATTCCAATTTATTTATATGGAGAAACAAGAACATCAGAACATATTCCTAACGATATATTGCGAGAGCTACATGGATTTATTCATATGTTTGAAGACACACCAGAATTTGTTGCTCGTCATATTATTAGAGAAGCTAATAGTTATGTAGCTAGTCTTGCTCCTCCATTTTTTAAAGAATTGGTTAAATATGCTCAGGATGGTTCTTATTCTTGGCATTGTCCTGGACATTCTGGTGGTGTAGCTTTCCTGAAAAGTCCTGTAGGCCAGATGTTTCACCAATTTTTTGGTGAAAATATGTTGCGTGCAGATGTTTGTAATGCCGTTGATGAGTTAGGTCAATTACTTGATCATACTGGTCCAATATCTGATTCTGAAATTAATGCTGCTCGTATTTTTAATGCAGATCACTGTTATTTTGTCACTAATGGTACTTCTACATCAAATAAAATAGTATGGCATGCAAATGTTGCAGCAAATGATATAGTGCTAGTTGATCGTAATTGTCATAAATCTATATTACATGCGATAATTATGACTGGTGCAATTCCTGTGTTTTTAAAACCTACTAGGAATAATTTTGGCATTATCGGGCCAATAGCTCTAAGTGAATTTGATCCAGTAAATATTAGAAAGAAAATAGAAGAGAATCCTCTTACTAAAAATCTTAAAAATAAAAATCCAAGAATTTTAACTTTAACTCAAAGCACTTATGATGGTGTGATATACAACGTTGAAATGATTAAAGAGTATTTAGATGGTTATGTTGATACCTTGCATTTTGATGAGGCATGGTTGCCACATGCATCTTTTCATGATTTTTATCGCAATATGCATGCTATAGGACAAGAAAGACCACGTAATGTAAATTCAATTGTTTTTGCTACTCATTCAACACATAAATTATTAGCTGGAATATCGCAAGCTTCTCAAATTATTGTGCAAGAGTCAAAGAATAGTAAATTTGATCATGCTTCTTTTAATGAAGCTTATTTGATGCATACATCTACTTCGCCCCAGTATGCAATTATTGCATCTTGTGATGTTGCTGCTGCCATGATGGAACCGCCAGGAGGAACTGCCTTGGTTGAGGAAAGCATAAGAGAAGCTATGGATTTTAGGCGAGCTATGCGTAAAGTTGAATCAGAGTATGGCAAGGATGATTGGTGGTTTAAAGTATGGGGTCCAAATAAAATAATGCCTGATAGAATAGGTAGTCAGGATGATTGGATGCTCGATTCAGATAATCAGTGGCATGGATTTGGACAGCTAGCTGATAATTTTAATATGCTTGACCCAATTAAAGTTACAATAATTACACCTGGATTAAGTATGTCTGGTAGTTTTGATGCAACAGGTATTCCTGCTTCTCTAGTATCTAAATATCTTACAGGGCATGGTGTTGTAGTAGAAAAAACTGGTCTTTATTCTTTTTTTATTTTATTTACTATTGGAATAACTAAAGGACGTTGGAATACTTTATTAACTGCTTTACAACAATTTAAGGATGATTATGATCGTAATCAACCAATGTGGAGAATATTACCTGAGTTTTGTAAAATAAATAAAAAATATGAAAAACTTGGTTTAAAAGATTTATGTGATCTTATACATGAAGACTACCGTAAATATGATGTAGCAAGATTAACTACTGAAATGTATTTAAGTGATATGGTTCCTGTTATGAAGCCATCTGATGCTTTTGCTAAAATTGCTCATCGTGAGGTAGAAAAGGTTGAGATTTCTCAATTAGATGGTCGAGTTACAGGTGTCTTACTAACCCCATATCCGCCAGGTATTCCATTACTAATTCCTGGGGAAAGGTTTAATAAAATTATTATTAAATATCTAGAGTTTGCTCAGATTTTCAATAATAATTTCCCTGGTTTTGAAAACTATATACATGGTTTAACAATTGATAACAATACTAAACAATACTATATAGATTGTTTAAAATAGTTATTCCATAATAATCCTCTTGCTATTTTTTTATATATTACAAAATCATATTTGAGACCATTTTCTGGTAGTTGATGGTCTCTTTTTTCTTCTAACCATAACTCTTTATTGATCTTTGGGAAGAAGGCATCGCCATGAAATTCATGATGAATTTCAGTAGCTATGATTTTAGAAGATAAAGGCAGGAATTGTTTATATAATTGTTCTCCTCCTATAATAAATACTTTCTGTGTAAAATTACATTTCTGAAGGGCGTCATATAAAGAATATGCTGTTATTCCATCACTGAATGTAATATTAGTATTATTAGTTATAATAATATTTTTTCTATTTGGTAATGGTTTTGTTTTTAGTGATTCCCATGTTTTCCTACCCATTATTATTTGATTATTAATAGTTGTTTTTTTAAAATGTTTCATATCCCCAATTAGATTCCATGGAATGGTATTTTGGTATCCTATAACTCTATTTTGTGAATATGCTACTATTATAATTATTTCCATAAAGTAAATTTTGTTGTTTATTAAACTGCGACTGTAGCTTTTATGTGGGGATGATGTTTGTAATTATTTATTTCAAAGGATTCATACCTATATTGAAATATAGAATCTGGATTTTCCTTAATCTTTAATGTTGGCATAGCTAAAGGCGAACGAGCTATTTGTATTTTTGCTTGTTCAATATGATCTTTGTATATGTGACAATCACCACCAGTCCATATTAACTCAGATGCTTCTAGATTACATTGTTGAGCAATCATATGTGTTAGTAAAGCGTAACTTGCTATATTAAATGGTACTCCTAAAAAAACATCGGCACTTCTTTGATATACCTGGCAGGAAAGTTTATTATGTGCAACATACATTTGGAATAATATATGGCAGGGAGCTAATGCCATTTTATTAATATCAGATACATTCCAGGAAGAGACAATAAGTCTTCTAGAATTAGGGTCATTCTTAATTTGATCAATAAGATTGCTTATCTGGTCTATGTGTCCCCCATCACTAGTAGGCCATGATCTCCATTGGACTCCATAGATAGGGCCTAAATTACCATTGTCATCGGCCCATTCATTCCAAATTCTTACTCCATTTTCTTTTAGCCATGATATATTATTATCTCCATTTAGAAACCAGAGCAATTCTATAATAATACTTTTCATATGTATTTTTTTTGTTGTGACCAGAGGAAATCCTTTCATTAAGTTAAATCTCATCTGATAACCAAAAATTGATATTGTACCGGTTCCAGTTCTGTCTGCTTTTATAGATCCATTATCCAAGATGTACTTTAATAGTTTCGTATATTGATACATATATAGTTTTATTAAATTTGGTGAAAGATATTTTATGAAAATTATTATGTAATTTATATAATACTCTCTGAGTATAAAGTTTTATAAAGAATAAATATTATTGAAATTTTTTAGATTTATTTTTGTTCTAATTTTTAGTAGTAAATTATATTCTATAAATATATTGATTATAATACTATAAACAATTGTGTATTGTAGTAGATCTGAGAATTTATTATTTATGTTCTGTGAGTTTTTTAAACCTATATTTCCATGTCATCATTAATGCAATATAGATTGGATGTTTAATACTAAGATATTATGAAATATTTGGGGAATCTTATAAGAATAATTAAATGAATTACTCGCCCTATAATTAATCTTTAAGAGAAAAGTATACCAATGAGCTTTTTAAACAGTCTAGCATCAATAGTTGGATCTAATTATGTATTGACAGGAGAAAATGCCATACCTTTTTTATCTGATTGGCGTGGTCGTTATAAAGGTGATGCTATAGCAATAGTTCGTCCTAGTAATATTCAGAGTGTTATAAAAATTGTACAATTATGTAAACAATACAATATTGCAATTGTTCCTCAAGGAGGAAATACTGGATTGTGTGGTGGAAGTATACCTAATAGCAATTCGAAAGATTCTATAATAATATCTACTACTAGACTTAATCAAATTAGAGATATAGATCTATCAAACAATTCTATAGTTGTAGAAGCTGGTTGTACCTTACATAAACTACAATGTATATCTTTAGAAAATAATAGGTATTTTCCATTAAGTTTGGCTTCTGAGGGAACTTGTACTATTGGTGGTAATTTGGCAACAAATGCTGGTGGTACACAAGTTCTTAGGTACGGAAACATAAGAGAATTGACTCTCGGTATAGAGGTTGTTAGCCCTGATGGAGATATTATTGATTTGCTAAGAGCACTTAGAAAAGATAATACTGGTTATAGTTTGAGGGATTTGTATATTGGGAGTGAAGGAACTCTTGGTATTATTACTGCAGCAACATTAAAATTATTTCCTATTCGTGATAAAAAATGGGCTATTTTAGTTCCTTTATCTTCTGTAGAGGATGCTATTATATTATTGACGGAGGCTCGTTCTGTTTTCGATGCTTCTCTAACTGCTTTTGAATTAATTAGTCAATTTTGTTTAAGACTATCGTTGAATTTCTTAAATGACAAGAAATATAGATTAGATAGTAATTTTATTCATCATCCATGGTTTGTTTTATTGGAAATATCAGCTATCGGTGATATTAGAGAAGTTGATGATTTTATGTCTAATAGAATTAAATGTTTCTTGGAGAAGTGTATTGATATTGGGTATATAGATGATGCCATTATTTCATTTGATAACTTACATTTTGCATCTTTATGGCATTTAAGAGAAAGTATACCTTTAGCAGAAAAAGATTTTGGTAAAGGAATTAAACATGATATATCTTTGCCTATTTCTTTAATACCAAGTTTTATTAGTGATATGGAAAAATCTCTTGATTTATATTTCAGTGGTGTACAAATAGTTGTCTTTGGCCATCTTGGCGATGGTAATCTACATTATAATGTTTTCAGATCTATTAATCAGTCAGAGGAGGATCTTTTATCTTTACAGTCTCAAATTTATGATTTAGTGCATAGCAAAGTGCATGCCTTGGGTGGATCTATTAGTGCTGAACATGGTATAGGTCAATTAAAAGTTAGTGAGTTACAAAAGTATAAGAACCTTAGCGCTTTGGATCTAATGCTTAGATTGAAGAAATCTATAGATCCAAATAATATAATGAATCCAGGTAAAATATTAGATATCTAAATAATTAGTTTTGACAATTTGGGCAATAATAAGTTGACCTTTTGTTTTGAAAAATTTTTATGATGTAGTTTTTATGACAAGCAACACATTTTTCACCTTCTTTATTATATACACAAGCATGTTGCTCTATATATCTACCAGATATACCATTAGTATTTACAAAGTTTTTTAAAGAACTACCTCCTGAGTCTATCGCAATATAAAGAATATTTTTTATTGCGTTTGCGAGTAAGTCGCATTCTTTGAAAGAAAGTGTTCTAGCTATTTTCATAGGATTGATTTGTGCTTTGAATAAACTTTCGGATGCATAAATATTGCCAGTTCCTACTACAATTTTTCCGCTAAGTAGCGCTTGTTTTATTGAGCAATTACGTTTTTTTAATTGATCGAACAAATATTGTCCATCTAATTCTTTAGAAAATGGTTCTAGCCCTAGGTTTTTTATTAGAGGATGTTCTTCTATGGAACCATCTTCTTTAGAGTGCCATATAACAGCACCGAATCTTCTAGGATCATTTAGCCTAAGAGAAAAATTTTCAAAAAACCATTCTATGTGATCATGTTTTGCTAAAACATCATTCTCTTTGCTAAGTTTTAATGATCCTGACATTCCCAGGTGTATTAACTGTATTCCATGTTCAAAATGAATTAATAAGTATTTGCCTCTTCGTGTGCAATTTATAATTAACTTGTTTTCTAAGATCTTATTTAAATCTTGTCTGACAGGCCAACGAAAACGGTTTTCTCGAACAACAATTTTTTTTAATTGTTTATTTGTAATTTTATTGTGTAATTCTTGTTTTATTATTTCTACTTCTGGTAATTCTGGCATCTTTAATCTACTTGATTTAACATTATAATAATTAATTTACTTAGGAATAATATATGTAATTTATATTATCTTTATTTAAGTAAAAAATAATTAATATTTATATAATTATGAGTTTTTAACATAATCTTATTAATGTTTTATAATGTATTTTGCTATTATAATCTATGGAGTATAATTCCTATATGCTAGATATAACCTATACCTATAGATTTTGCAAATATAAAATATGCCTTTTAGATACTAGAGTTATTCTATGATAAGACAGAAATTATTTGAGATATAGTGATAATGTTATATAAGTATTGTTTCATATTAAAAAATTATATTTAATTTGAAATTCATGTTTATTATGTTTAATATAATTTTTGTAAATTATATTATTTTTTAAGTTATTTGATGTAATAGGAAAAAGCATGGCTAATTTTTTATTGATAAAACTGATTTATGGTATATCCACTAGTTGAGTCAAATATTTACATAAATATAAGAATATTTAGTCAATTTTCTTTGAAAAAAAAATTAAATCAGGTTACAATTATGAAGCTTATGAAGCTTTAAGTTTTTTAGCAAGGATGATTTATGGTATGTCATTCATAATAGTTTTCCTGTAGTCAGAAAAAGAGTCGATTTTGTAAAAAGTGTGGTTTTATTTGGACGTTTGTTCTTGGTCATATATTTGTAAAGTATAATATACTTGGTAATGCCTTTTTGGCAGAAAGGAAAATAAATACTATAATGAATATAGGAAATGGAATCTTAAAGAATTTGAAGTTTATTTTTTTGTAGGTCTTGTTCTAGTCTTGATATTCATTCACTATAAAGAATTGGTTACTATTTAAATTATTGGGGAGTCGCCAAGTTGGTTAAGGCACCGGATTTTGATTCCGGCATTCGAAGGTTCGAATCCTTCCTCCCCAGCCAATAAATAATTGGTTATAGTAGGAGCCATTTTTCAAAAACTATTTCTACGAACTTTGTTATGACAAAACATAATTTTATGGTTTTTACAGGCACAGCTAATAATAAATTGGCTATGGATGTTGTTAATTACTTAGGTTCTTCTTTGGGAAATATGACAATAGGTCGTTTCTCAGATGGAGAAGTTATGGTTGAAGTAGAGGAAAATGTTAGAGGTCAGGATATATTTGTTCTGCAACCTACATGCGCTCCAACTAATGATAATTTGATGGAAATTATGGTTATTGCTGACGCAATGCATAGAGCTTCGGCTGGTCGTATTACAGCGGCTATTCCTTATTTTGGCTATGCTAGACAAGATAGAATTTCTAGATTTGCCAGAGTAGCTATAAGCGCTAAGGTAGTTGCCAATATGTTGCAGAGTGTTGGAGTAAACCGTGTATTGACTATGGACTTACATTCCGAGCAAATTCAAGGTTTTTTTGATATTCCTGTTGATAATATTTATGCTGCTCCTATCTTAATAGAAGATATAAGAAAAAAAGATTTAACTGATATAGTTGTTGTTTCTCCAGATATAGGAGGTGTTGTTAGGGCAAGAGATTTAGCAAAGCATTTAAATGCTGATCTTGCTATTATTGATAAACGTCGTCCTAGTCCAAATGTTTCTGAAGTAATGAATATTATTGGTGAAGTTAATAATAGAAATTGCATTCTTGTGGATGATATGGTAGATACTGCAGGAACTTTATGTAAAGCTGCTTTTGCGCTAAAAGATCATGGGGCGAAATCTGTTTATGCATATTGTACACATCCAGTTTTATCTGGAAATGCTCCATCATTAATAGACTCATCTGTTTTGGATGAGTTGGTAGTTACTGATACAATACCTTTGTCTAAAGAGGCAAAAGATTTTAGCAAAATAAGGCAGTTATCATGTGCTTCTCTTTTAGGTAAGACTATATTGAGAATTTGTAATGCAGAATCTGTTGGTTCTTTGTTTTCGTAGTTAGTTTTATGATTTTACATGTTGGTCGCGATATATAAAATCTTTTAAATTTTTTATAAATATTTATTCGGAGTTTTTTGTGAAATTTGATGCCACATTACGTAGCGTTCATGGTACGAGTGCGAGCCGCCACCTGCGCAATAAAGGACGTATTCCTGCAATAGTTTATGGTAAAAATTCATCGCCATTAAACATAGAACTCGATCATAATTATATATATCATGCATTGCGCAAGGAAGAGTTTCATTCTTCCATTTTGAATATGAATATTCTTAATAATAAGAAAGTTCAACAGGTAATACTGCGCTCTGTCCAATGGCATCCTTATAAACAACAGGTTTTACATGTTGATTTTCAACTTGTAAGTGCAAATCAGAATATTAATACTAAGGTTCCTTTACATTTCTTGAATGCAGAAATATCTCCTGCTGTTAAATTAGGAGGAGCGATAATCAATCATGTTGTGACTGAATTAGAAATTTCCTGTTTGCCTGCGGTATTACCACCATACATAGAAATTGATTTATCAAATATTGAGCTAGGAAATTCTGTCCATTTTTCTGATCTTGTCTTACCTGATGGGGTCTCGTATAATGGTAGTGATCCAGATCCTTTGTTAGCAACAGCATTTGTTAATGAGAATATTGATGATGAAGAACAAAAAGTTGAAGAGAATAAGAGTGAATAACTTTAAATTTGCTTTGAGTTAATTGTTTTTACAAATGAATACAACTTTGCGTTTAATTGTAGGTTTAGGTAATCCTGGTCCTGAGTACCTAAATACTCGTCATAATGCTGGCTTTTGGTTACTAGATATTTTTGCGGAAGCGCTAAAAGTTAATTTTGTTTATGATAAATATTTTGATGGCTTGATTTCTAAGACTTATCATAATAGTAATAGCATTATATTTTTTAAACCTTCTACATATATTAATAATTCTGGGGTTGCTCTTCATAAATTAGTTAATTTTTATAAAATCAATCCAGAAAGTATATTAGTTATCCATGATGAGCTAGACCTTCAGCCTGGTGATATTCGAGTGAAATATAATGGGGGAAGTGCTGGTCATAATGGTCTAAGATCAATACAGAAGGTTATGGGTAGTGAATTTTGGCGTATTCGTATTGGTATAGGTCATCCTAGATCTTCAAATAGTAAACAGTTAGTCTCAGATTTTGTGCTTGATAAGCCGAATTCTTTTGAGAAAAATCAAATAGATATAGCTATGGATTGTTGTCTAAATTGTATGTTTGATATATTGGATGGTAATTTTGAATTAGTAAGGAATAAATTAAAAAACAGTTGATAAATGTTTAATAGGAATAGTGTATTTTTAAAGGAAGTCCTATTATTCTTTGCTTTTTTAAAAAAACCAAAGAATTATTTAAATACTCATAAAGATTATAATTGTGATATAAATATATATAATTTTTTTTGTATCAAGTTTAAAATCTTATCGTTTTGGACTACTTTATTACTGATCGTTAATATTTTTTTATTAGGTCCAATATCTTATAATGTTGCAAAAATTATAGGAGCTCATCACAAAACAGAAGTTATAAATATTCCAATATATATCGGAATATTGTGGGCTCCGTTAATAGAAGAAATGTTATTTAGATATATTCTTTTATGCAATCCTGTTCAGTTTCTTGTAACATTGCCTTTTTTTCTTTTTTTATTATTAACTGGTCCTAGTTATTATAATTTGTTGTTGCTATCTTTATTGATTTTGATTTGTGTATATTTTCGTGTGAGGAATTCATTTTCAATTATATTCAATTGGGATTGCTATGTTTTATATTATCAAATAATTTTTTATCTATCTAGTATTTTGTTTGCATTCATACATGTTTTCAATTTTTCATTTGATAATAATAAATTTAATTTGTTTTTTATTCCATTTTTATTGCTGCCACAGTTATTATCTGGTTTAGTTCTAGGTTGGATAAGGGTCAGTAGTGGAATATTTTCATCGATAATTGTGCACGGATTATTTAATACTGGAGCAATTTTATTAATATGGATTTTGTCTAATAGAACTTGTGTTTGAATTATATTAATTGGAATTAATTATGGCGTTACGTTGTGGTATAGTTGGTTTGCCAAATGTTGGGAAGTCAACATTGTTTAATGCTTTGACTAAAGCTGGGATAGCTGCTGAAAACTATCCTTTTTGTACTATAGAACCTAACATTGGAATAGTAGAAGTTCCTGATTGTCGTTTGCATAACTTAGCAGAAATAGCGAAACCTGAAAAGATTATACCTGCAACTGCAGAATTTGTTGATATAGCTGGATTAGTAGCTGGTGCTAGTAGTGGTGAAGGATTAGGTAATAAGTTCTTATCTCATATACGTGAGACTGATGCCATAATCAATGTTATTCGTTGTTTTGAAAATACTGATATAATCCACTATGCAGGAAAGGTAGATCCTATTCATGATATAGAGGTTATAGAGACAGAGCTAATTTTAGCTGATTTAAGTACTGTTGATAAAGCATTGAGCAAATATAATAAGCTTGCTGTCAATGATAAAAGTAATACTAATATAATAAATGTGCTTAAGTTATGTTTGAGTCATCTTAATAATGGAAAATCTCTAAGAACTTTACAATTATCTGAAGAAGAAATAATAATAATAAAGAAATTTTCTTTTTTAACATATAAACCTATTATGTATGTGGCTAATGTTGATGAAAAAGGTTTTCTTGAAAAAAATAGCTTGTTGACTTCAGTTAGTAATTATGCAGCTGATAATAATATTCCATTAGTATCTATTTGTGCTTCTTTAGAAGAAGAAATAGGAGACTTATCATTAGAAGATAAAAAAATCTTCTTGCATGATTTTGGCGTAGAAGAAGCTGGATTAGATAGGCTAATACGTTCAGCTTTCTTGTTATTAGGATTGCAAACATATTTTACAGTAGGGGTTAAAGAGGTCCATGCTTGGACTATTCCAATAGGAGCTACAGCAGCTCAGGCTGCTGGTGTAATACATACTGATTTTGAAAAAGGCTTTATTAGAGCTCAAACAATTTCTTACGAAGATTTTATATATTTCAGAGGAGAGTTGAAGGCAAAGGAGGCAGGTAAAATGAGGTCAGAAGGCAAGGATTATATTGTTCAAGATGGAGATATAATTAATTTCTTATTTAATGTTTAATATACTAATTTTTTTTGAAAATATTCTTCAACAGCTGGAACTACGAATTTGCTGATATCTCCACCAAGGTATGCTATTTCCTTAACAACAGTGCTAGAGATAAATTTAAATTGATCTGAAGATGCTAAAAAGACTGTTTCTGCACTGTTTATTAATTGTTTATTAATACTTGCCATTTTGCATTCATATTCAAAATCTGAAAATGTTCTGAGACCCCTGATTATTATTCTAGCTTCGTGTTTCTCTACAAAATTTTTAAGTAGTCCATCAAAACTATATATGCTTACATTTTTGTATTTAGCTAATATTTTTTTAGCCATATCGACACGTTCATTAATAGTGAAAAGAGGTTTTTTCTTATTATTATGTGCTATTGCTATAAAAACTTGATCAAATAGATATGAAGCCCTTTTAATTAGATCTTCATGTCCATTGGTTATTGGGTCAAAAGTTCCAGGATATACAGCAATTATCATATGCGTCTTTATACAATACATAGTAGCAGAAAAGCATAACTTGTTATAATATAGCAAGTTATGCTTTTCTTTAAAGCAAATTAAGTAAGGGTTTTTAGAAATCCATACCACCCATACCACCCATACCACCCATACCACCCATACCTCCAGGCATAGATGGTGCTGATGGTTTATCTTCTGGTAATTCTGCTATTGCAGCTTCTGCTGTTAATAACAGACTAGCTACAGAAGCAGCATTTTGCAAAGCAGTTCTAGTAACTTTAGTAGGGTCAAGAACTCCTTGTGCAACTAGATCAGTATACTCACCAGTAGCAGCATTGTATCCATAACTACCTTTGCCATTTAGAACATTATTTACTACTATACTGGCTTCTTCTCCCGCATTGGAGACAATAGTACGTAGAGGTTCTTCTACTGCTCTGAGGATTAACTGTATACCAGCATTTTGGTCTGGAGTATCTCCTTTAAGGTTAGAGATAGCTTGTTTAGCACGAAGTAATGCAACTCCGCCGCCGGCAACAACGCCTTCTTCAACTGCAGCACGAGTAGCATGCAAAGCATCTTCTACACGAGCTTTTTTCTCTTTCATTTCAACTTCTGTTGCAGCTCCAACACGTATGACTGCTACTCCACCGGCCAATTTTGCTACACGTTCTTGAAGTTTTTCCCTATCATAATCTGATGTTGATTCTTCTATTTGAACTCTAATTTGTTTGACTCGAGCTTCTATAGATTTAGTGTCGCCTGCTCCATCTATAATAGTAGTATTTTCTTTTCCTATCTCAACTCGTTTGGCTTGACCAAGATCGTTAAGTGTAGCTTTTTCTAGAGTCATTCCAGTCTCTTCAGATATGACTACACCACCTGTAAGAATTGCAATGTCTTCTAGCATAGCTTTTCGGCGATCACCAAAACCAGGAGCCTTAACAGCAGTTGTTTTTAGTATTCCTCTAATATTATTTACTACTAAAGTAGCTAGAGCTTCTCCTTCTACATCTTCTGCTAGAATTAGTAATGGTTTGCTAGATTTTGCAACTTGTTCTAACAATGGTAATAAATCTCGAATATTACTAATTTTCTTATCATATATGAGAATATATGGGTCATCTAAAGCTGATACCTGTTTGTCTGGATTATTAATAAAATAAGGTGATAAATAACCCCTATCAAATTGCATACCTTCTACAACATCCAACTCATTTTCTAATGATTTTCCATCTTCTACTGTTATTACACCTTCTTTACCAACTTTGTCCATAGCTTTTGCTATTATATCTCCTATAGAGCTATCGCTATTGGCAGAGATGGAGCCTACTTGTGCAATTTCTTTGTTTGTAGTAATAGGTTTCGATTGTTTTTTCAGTTCTTCTACTGCTGCAGCTACTGCTTTATCTATTCCTCTTTTCAAGTCAATAGGATTAAATCCAGAAGCAACATATTTTATACCTTCCTGCACTATGGATTGAGCAAGAACTGTTGCAGTAGTTGTTCCATCTCCAGCGCTATCAGAGGTTTTTGAAGCAACATCTTTTACAAGTTGAGCGCCTATATTTTCTATCTTGTCTTTTAGTTCTATTTCTTTAGCAACCGACACACCATCTTTGGTGACAGTAGGTGCTCCAAATGAACGTTCAATTACAACATTTCTTCCTTTAGGACCTAAAGTTGTTTTTACAGCATTAGCAAGAGTATTGACACCGCGTACAATTCGTACTCGAGCATCATCACCAAATAAAACTTGTTTGGCTGTCATTTTAACCTTCCTTGAATATAAGTTTATCTAATTAAAGTTAACTACTAAATTAATTAATTAATTACTGCTAATACTTCATCTTCACGTATTACTAGTAGTTCTTCTCCATCTACTTTAACTGCTTGGCCGGCATATTTACCGAACAAGATTTTATCTCCAACTTTTAAATCTATTGGTAATATTTTACCATCTTCAGTTTTTTTTCCTGGACCGACAGAAAGTACTTCACCTTGATCAGGTTTTTCTGCTGCGCTTTCTGGAATAACAATGCCAGAAGCGGTTTTTCTTTCATTGTCCAAGCGTTTGACGATTACACGATCGTGCAGAGGACGCAAAGCCATAAGAAACTCCTGTTTTAAATTAGTATAAAAACTATAAAAACTGGTTTATAAAAACAAATTATACCAGCCATCGTGAAAGATATATATGGTCTAAATTTTTCTGTTCAAGAGGGTCTAGAAAAATAATTAATAATAGAAAATATATAATTCACAACAAGATTTTATAAATACATATATCTAAATGTTATGCTATAATGATTTAATGGGTTGTTAGCTCAGTTGGTAGAGCAGCGGACTCTTAATCCGTAGGTCGAGTGTTCGAGTCACTCACAGCCCACCATTCATTGTAAATTATTATAATAGATTGGATCTTATTGAAGTTTATATAGATATGTTACATATATTAATTTTTTAAAACTTTTGGTTAATATAGCATATATTGATTGTGCATAACTGTATGTATACATCAATTTTTGTGAACACCAGATTTTATGGTTGTAGGGTTTGCAATATTGTTGGCGATAGAGGCTGTGTGCAAGTATTTAGTTTTTTTAATATACACATTATTTTCTTTTTATAGTAGCGATGTTCTATCTTTATCGTCTGATGAGGCGATAGCAATTAATTTCTATAGAACCAATATAAGCAAGCATAAGCAATTAGGGCTGAATCTTCCAACAGAATTTCAGAAACTGTCTATTTTAATAGAAGCTGATGATATAGTTATAGATGGTACTTATTTAACTTTAAAGTCCAATGCCAGAATTACTAGTAATAAAAATATTTTTACGGGAGATCTGGTTACTATTAATAGGCTAGAACGTAATTTGTATATATATGGATTTTCAACTATTTTGAATAGAGAGAATTTTTTTATTGGTCGTGATCTTTTTTTTGATTTTAAAAGATCCATAGGTGAATTAAAAGATGCAAAATTATGGATAGAATCAAATAAAAGTTATCTTGAATCTGCTCAGGTTGATTTGCTTGCCTCTTCAAAAATTAAACTAAGTAATCCTATATATACTAGTTGTTCTTGTAATAAAAGAACTTGGTATACCAAGTCTGATTCTATTTATCTAGATTTTCGAAAAAATGAGGCGATATCTAGAAATAGTTTTTTATATTTTTATAATATTCCAATTCTATTTTTTCCTTATCTAAATCTTCCTTTAGAGAAGGAATCAAAATCTGGTTTTTTATTCCCTACATATGGCATTACATCTGTTGATGGATTAGATATTAGTTTGCCGTATTATTTTAGTTTTAGTAATAGATGTGATATGACAATAGGGCCAAGAATTATGTCAAGAAGAGGACTAATGCTTGAGAGTGAATTAAGATATTTACATAAGGATACATCAGGTTATTTTACTGCTAATTATATGCATTATGATAATTTGATTCATAAACATAGATGGTTTTATAGTTGGAAAAGTGATGCTTTTATTTCAGAAGTTGCTAATCTTAGTATTAATTTCTCAAGAGTGTCAGATGCAGATTATTTTAATGATTTTGATTATATATGGTCGAATAGATTTTTTCCAAAAAATTTATTACAAACTTGTCAGTTGAGTTTAGATGCTAATAATTTTAAAGGGAAAATCAGGATTTTAAAAAATCAAATTTTACAAAATCGAGAATTATCTAATACAGATTTATTTGATAAATTGCCAGAAATTGCTTGTTGTGGAAATTTGTGTAGTTATAAACAAAGTAATATTAGAATTTATTCTAATATTACAAATATTAGAAGAGTTAATTCTACTAGAGGGAATTTTGTTACAAGGTTACAAATATATCCTTATGTTTATTGTAATCTACATAAGAACGAATACTATATTAAACCTAAAATTGGAATACATCTTTCTAGATATTGGGTTAATAAGGATGTAGATGTAAGGCATAGAATAATATCTAGAAGTCTTCCTATTATTTCTTTAGATGGAGGTGCTAGTTATTATAGGAATATTTTTTTATTTGGACAGAATAATAAACAAATAATAGAACCTAGATTTTTCTATTTGTATGTGCCATATAAAAACCAATCTAAGATCCCATGTTATGATACTTTCTTGTCAAATTTTGATTTTTCTAGTTTATTCAAAGAAAACATATATTCTGGAGGCTGGGATCGTATATCCAATGCTAATAATATAACAGTTTCTATTACAACAAAGTTCTTAGAATCTCAAAATGATCTAGAGAGAATTTCTCTTTCAGGAGCAAGAATATTTTTTTTTAAACCAAGAAGTATTTCTATTCCTGGTGAACATATTAATAGTGATTATGAGAAAAAATTTTTATCCTCTATGAGAATCTTATTAGCAGAGAATCTTAGATTGGAAGGACAAGTCCAATATAATTATATTAATAATAGATTATGTGAATTGTCGCTTATAACAAATTACTTTCCTAATGCTCTTAAAAATATATATCTATCTTATAATTATAACCTAAATAGAATAGATTATATACCATATATTAATCATAAAAATAATATTAGTTTAGCTCTTCAATGGCCCATAAATGGATCTTTTTATAGTATTTGCAGGTTTGATTATTTACTATTTATTGAGAAAAATAATAAGACTAATTCTCATAAAGTTTCTTCTGAGATGGTACAATCAATACTAGGTATTGAATATAAGAAAGGTAATTGCTGGGTAGGTAGAGTAGTTGCTCATTCTAAAAAACATCCTACTAGGTATAATACAGCTTTATTTTTGCAAATAGAATTTACAGGTCTAGGTTCTTTAGGCGTGAACCCTATTAAGTTATTGAGGGAAAACATACCTGGTTATCATACTACGAGTTAATAAGCTTGGCGATATTTTTGAGATAAATAAATATGCATAAAGTAAAAAAAATGGTCATTTGGTATTTTTCTATAATGTTTATTACATTAGTAAATTATTCTGCTATGGCAATAGATAAAAGTATTGATTGTAAATCTTCTTTTAGCGATAAAATTGCACTTGTTGTTAATGATCAAATTTTTACTTTGAGAGATCTATTAAATGAAGAGCATAATCTTCTTATAGAATTAGAGAAAAAAGGAATTAAGAAAGATAAGAAAAATCTTAGAGAAGATACCATAAATCGGATTATTGAAAAAGCATTGATAGTTCAAGAATCTAATAAAAAAGGTATTTTTGTAAATAATAGCGATCTTAATAGTGTTATAGATAATGTACTTATACGTAATAATCTTAACTTGGATCAGATGCGTTTGCAGTTAGAACGAGAGCATATAAGTTGGGATTCATACTTAGAAATGTTACGTTATGACATATATAAAAACTATTTATGTCAACATATAATGGATGAGAAAAGAGTTATTACTAATAGTGATATAGATATTTTTTTAAAAAAATCAAAATTTGTTAATAAAAAATATTTAGGTATGAGTAATAATAAGAATAATCAAGTTCTTTCTTTAGCTCAAATTTTAATCAGAGTTCCAGAGAATGCTACATCTGAAGATGTTCAGGATCTTTATAATAAAGCTAAATTTTTACGAAACAAATTACTTGTTGGTGATAATTTTTCTGATATTGCTAGAGAATTCTCTGATGGACCTGAATCTTCTATTGGTGGTTTTTTAGGCAAAAAAACATTATATTTTTGGCCTGATTTGTTTATTGAAAATATTAATTTTTTATCTGAAGGTCAGATTAGTGAAATTTTTCGTAGCAAAAATGGATTTCATATCCTAAAAGTTCTTAGTATAGATCTTGATTCTGATATGGAATCAGCTATTTCTGGCAATAACTTAATAGAACAAGTATATCTAAAACAAATACTAGTGAAGAAAAATTTTGCTACAGCTACTGAGGATGCTATTTTATATTTGTCTCGTATTCGTGAGGCAATTGTATCCGGGAATATTAGTTTTAAAGATGCTGCAAAACACTATTCTCAAGATATTAATGCTTCCCAAGGTGGTGATATGGGTTGGGTTGATATCGATAGTTTAATTCCAGAGTTTAAAGAGGCTATTAAGGATTTAGGTAATAATAATCTTACAGATGTAATTAATTCACCTGAAGGTTATTGTTTGTTAAAATTTTGTAAGAGAAGGATATTTGATATTACGGAAAGAAACAAACGTAATTATGCTTATCAGTACTTATTTGATTTACAAGTTGATTCTGTATTTTCAAATTGGTTTGAATTTATAAAATCAAAGTCACAGATAGATATCAAATTTTTATAATTAATACTTAGTTTAAAATATATTATAATTATGGTTTTTCATAAAGCTAGGAAGAGGTTTGGGCAGAATTTTTTGGTGGATAATAATGTAATACACAATATTATATCAGTTTTTAAACCTACTAAACATGATTATGTTGTTGAGATTGGTCCTGGATTATCGGCAATAACAGAACCATTAATTCATTCAGTAGGTAATTTATTGTGTATAGAAATAGATCGTGATTTAGTGAAAATATTAAAACACAAATTTTCTAGATATCATAATATTAGAATAATTGAGTCTGATGTTCTAAATTTTGATTTTAAAACTTTGAGTATAGGAATAAGGCTTATTGGTAACTTGCCTTATAATATTTCGACACAATTTTTATTTAAAATTATGGATTTTAGTGATCAAATTATTGATGCTCATTTTATGTTACAAAGAGAAGTTGTTGACAGGATGATTGCGCAGCCATCTAGTTCAAATTATGGTCGGTTATCTGTGATGCTACAAGAGTGTTATGAAATTGAGAGATTATTTGATATTAAACCTGACTCATTTAATCCTATTCCTAAGGTATTTTCATCATTTGTTCGTATTAAACCTTTGCCTTTGGACAGAGTTAGGCCCAAAAACTATAATATATTTAAACAATTAGTAACTAGAGCTTTTTCACAAAAAAGAAAAATTTTAAAAAATTCTTTAGGAGAATGGTCTAAATACCTTGATTGGGAAATTTTAGATCTTAATTCTCAAATAAGGGCTGAAAATCTTTCTGTAAATAAGTTTATAATGATTTCAGATTTTTTACACGATAAAAATATTATATAATCAACAAGGTATTTTTATATAAGGAAAATAGTTGATAAACCTAAGAATATTAGAAATCCTAGGGAGTCTGTTGCAAAAGTTAAAAGTACTGATGATCCTATTGCAGGATCTTTTCCAAAACGAGATCTTAGTACTGGTACTAAGACTCCAACTAAAGTCCCTATTAACACGTTACATATAATAGCTCCCATCATTACTAAGGCAATCATTATTGATTTAGACATGGCCCATGCAAAAATAGCCGCTACTATTCCTCCACAACTACCTACTAATGAAGCTACTAGCATTTCTCTTTTTAATAATTGCCAAAGATCTCTTTCAGTAATATGACCAGTAGCTATTGCTCTTATTACCATTGTCATTGTTTGATTGCCAGAATTACCACCTATGCCTGCTACTATTGACATAAGGAAAGCTAGTATTACTAGTTTACTCACAGTTCCTTCAAATCTAGACGCTATGAATGAGGAAATAGATGCTGTAAATAAGTTGGCTAGTAACCAAGGAGCTCTATTTATTAATGCTGTAGTTAGATTAGAAAATATATCTTCTTCTTGTAGTCCAGCTCTGGATAGTTCTTGCACTTGTGAGTTTTCTTGTATGACATCGACTACATCTGCAATAGTTACTCTACCAATTAGTTTTCCACTTTCATCTATTACAGGAGCAGATACAAGATCATATCTTTCAAAAGCTCCAGCTGCATCTATATCAGAATCCAATGGGTTTAATGTGAGGAAATCACTACTCATTAATGTTTTTACTTCTGCATCAGGTTCGCTTACTAATATAGTAGTTAGCGCCAAAACACCTTGTAATTTATCTTGTCTATCTACAACAAATATTTGGTCTGTGTGATCTGGTAGTTCTTGTAGTCTGCGTAAATATCGTAAAACAACTTCTAGAGTTATATCTTCTCTAACCTTTATTAATTCAAAATCCATCAAAGCGCCGACGCTTTCTTCTGGATAACCCATAAGTGCTATTAATTGTGAACGCTCATAATCGTTCAGTTTTTTTTGAACTTCAGCAATAGCTTCTGGTGGCAAATCAGGAGATATATAAGCTAATTCATCAGTATCAAGATTACTAATGGCTGCAACAAGTTCACTTATAGACATAGTCTCTATAAGTGAACTTCTAACCCAGCTTTCTACTTCTATAAGAATATTTGCGATATAGTCCTTTCTTACTATAGACCAGATTAGTTGTCTTTTATCGGTAGGCAGTGCTTCTAATATAAATGCAATATCTGCTGGATGCAGATTATTTATAAAATCTTCTAAATTATTTATATAATCTTTTTCTACAGACAGAATTGTTTTGTCTGATTCTATTTCTGATATGAATGAATATTTTTTTAAATACTCCTGAATCTTTAATAAAGCTTTTTGTGCATCTTCTGTATCAAGTCGGCGTAATGATGCATCATTAGGTGTTCTATTTTTTAAATTGTTATTTTGTGTCATTTTGATTTTCAAATGATGGTAATACACGGCTTTTACCATTGTTATCTGTAGCTACAAATGTTAACACGGCTTCGGCTGATTTAATTAGATTATTTTGAAAAGGTCTTTTTTCTGTATAAACGGTTACCGATACTGTCACAGATGTTCTTCCTGTTTTTATAACGCGTGCAAATATATTAACGAGATCGCCAATTTTTATTGCGCTGATGAATTGCATGGAATTTATGGCAACGGTAGATACTCTTCCTGATGCAGCTTGAGTAGCAGGTACGGAAGCGGCTAAATCTATTTGTGACATTATCCATCCTCCGAATACATCACCGTTAACGTTAGCATCAGCAGGCATAGGCATAATTTTTAAGATTAATTCTTTATGATTTATTTGTTCTATTTTTAATGTTTCCATCATCTCAACATATAGTAGTTTGTTTTATTAAAATTACATGATAGTTAACTAGGGTTTATAATGTTTGCATCAATAGACCCTAAAAATCAAGGTATTTAGTTTTTATTTTATCAAATATTGTAATATGATTTATTACAATATTTCTTGCAGTTCTGTTTTGATATTTTTATATAATTTAGGATTGCTTGCTAGAATCCATCCATTACTTGGCCATGGTTTTTGTTGTAATATATCTTCACATATACCATTTGCTTCTCTTAATATAATAGTTCCAGCAGCTGTATCCCAAGGAGATAAATCTAATTCTATATATCCATCATACCTACCACAAGCTACCCATGCTAGGTCTAAAGAAGCGGAACCCATTTTTCTAATGCTACTTGATAGTTTTGTAATTTTCTGAGCTATTTTTGTTTGAATTGTTTGATGAGTATAATTATTAGAAGGTAATCCTATAGCTATTATTGATTTGTTTAAATTATCTTTATTACTACACAATATTTTTTGTTTATTAAGAAAAGAACCAAATCCGAACAATGAAGTGAATAACTCTTGTCGACATGGGTCGTATATTACACCTAAAATTGGAGTTTCTCTTGATAGAACAACATTATTTATAGTAGTTCCTTTTTTAGCCACTAGGGCAATTGAAATTGCATAATGCGGTATTCCATGTAGAAAATTAGTAGTTCCGTCTAATGGGTCTATATACCATGTAACAGATGCTTCATTATATTTTCCAGATTCTTCAGCTAAAAAACCTAAATAATATTCAGTATTTGATTTTAATTTAGTAATTATAGCTATTTCTGATTCATAGTCTGCTTGGGTTACTATACTATTATTCTTCTTAGTGATAATAAGTTTTGTTTTTTTTAGAGAGTAACTTCTTAAAATCTCTGCTCCTGCTAACGCGGCTTCAGTAGCTAGGTTAAGTAGTTTGATAAGATCTATTTCTTGGAAATTTAAGCTTATTTTTTTGGTATGATTATTCATATACAAGGTTTGTTACTTTTAGACATTATTTAAGAGCTTATTTTGAAATTTTTAGATGATTATTAACACTATAAAATAAATATTCAACATAATTATATATTAGATTACGATATAGTAAAGTGAGTGATATGTTAGATCTTAACAAGAAATTATTGTTTGCTTATCATGTGTTTATTGTTGGGAATAGACTTCCATGGAGATGGCAATTTAAGGATTGCTTTACAATATGTCAGACTAATTTCAATTATGGATTAGATTTTTTAGTTACATGGGATACTTGGAAGAATGATGTATATAGATGCTCTCATTTACATTATGTTGTGCTTGAATCAAATAGTTATTGCAAAAAGCATTTGAGAAATATTTATGATAATTTACCAAATAAATTACTTAATTATGCTGATTATTTGTTATGTAAATTGCCTAATTATTGCTCTGGAATTTATAGACTGGAATTTGAACATTGTAATTTAACTTTGACTTTATATTTTGGAGTTAAACATTTGTTTTCTCAACAGATAGTCGCTACGTTTGATGCATATTTTTTAAGTTATCCGACTACAGAAGAGCAAAAATATTTTAAAAGAACAGTCTTAAATCTATCTAAACTAGCAGCTAAAAAAGCTACTATAGCTATAATTAAAAGAGATAATTATGTATTAAATATTCTATATGAAATTGGTTTTGAAGTTTTTATAGAAGATAGTAGTATTAGAGATCTATATAGAATTGTTGGGGTATGGTCACGTCTATGGTTCTCAGAATATAGGCCTTTGGTACAGAGTGATAAAAACATTGTTATTATTGGGGCAGGGCTTTCAGGTATTGGTATAGCTCATGCATTAAGTATTAGAGGTTTAGAATCAAGCATTATAGATATTGATATTACTGGGGATAATCATATAGGTCATTTAGCAGCTTCTTTAAGTCCTTATCTATCAGCTGATGATAACATTTTATCTCGTCTAGTACGATTTGGTATAGAACGAGCCTCGATAAGATGGTCTAATTTAATGCCGAATGTTTTTTTAGATCGCTGCGGTTCATTGCAGTTAGATATAAGATTTAAAAATGATAAGATATTTAATCTTATCAATAATGATCTTTCATTAAGTAATCTATATAGATATGTTGATAGGATAGAAGCAAGTGATATAGCAGGTATGAGAGTTTCCAGTGGTGGTATTTTTTGCAAAAATAGCATGATGGTATCTCCTAGAATTCTCATAAATAGGATATTAAAGTCATCAAAAATTAATGTAATTAAACAATTTATAGAAAAATTAGATAAAAGAGAAAATAAATGGATTCTCTTTGGTAAAGATGGTAAACAATTGATTAGTGCTGATATATTAATACTAGCAAATTCATATAATTCTTTGAGTTTGTTAAATAGTATTAAATCAGAACATTCTCTTAGATATTTGTTCAAGGCAAGAAAAATATTAGGGGAAATAGCATTAATTAAAGATATTTATTTACAAGGTGGTCCTAATTGTATTATAGAAGGGCAATGTTATATTTTACCATCAAAAAATGGATATTGTATTGTAGGAGGTACATATCTAAGTGATTTTAGAAATGATATTATAGTAAATAAATCCAGGTTTAATAATTTGTGCAACTTAACAGAATCAGTGGAGGTTGTACATAATATTTATCATAAATATATATCTTATTGGAATGGAGAAAGAATGGTTTTACCTAGCAGAATGCCCATGATAGGCAATGTTGTTGGTAATGATAATCTTTTTTTAGCTGTTGGATATGCATCTAGAGGTCTATGTTGGTCATCTCTTGGTGGTGACATAATAGCTTCCCAAATTTGTGGTGAGCCATTATTAATAGAGAAACAAATGATGAATATTTTGAAACCAAAGTAAAAATTGTTATTGATATTAATTTATTTAATATGATAGAATAAAATCTATCTTTCAATGATGGGGTGTTAGCTCAGCCGGTAGAGCAGTTGACTTTTAATCAATTGGTCGTGGGTTCGATTCCCGCACACCCCACCAAACATCTATTTAGGAGTTCATTTTATAGGACTCAAAGAATTTGCAAAAATTTTTATTTCTGGTTTTAAATAATAAAATGTAATTCTATACAGATATTTTCAATTATTTGAAAATTAATTCATCTATAAAGCATCGTTGACAGTCAATAGAAGCTAACTAATATTGTTAGCTGTTAGTTGGCGGAGCGGACGGGACTCGAACCCGCGACCCCCGGCGTGACAGGCCGGTATTCTAACCAACTGAACTACCGCTCCGAATTAACAATTCTCTGGCGTCCCCTAGGGGATTCGAACCCCTGTACTCACCGTGAAAGGGTGATGTCCTAGGCCTCTAGACGAAGGGGACAAATAATTTGGTGGAGATAAGCGGGATCGAACCGCTGACCTCTTGCATGCCATGCAAGCGCTCTCCCAGCTGAGCTATACCCCCTACACAAATTTTTGCATATACATCTAAAAATTATCTTCACATTATGACCTATATTTCATCTATATGCAAGCTTATAGATGAAATATTTATTTTTTTATTTAATATTTTTTTAAAAATATATTAAATTATTCTTGAATGCGTTTGACTCTAAGCCATAAAGCTTTTCTTGTGTTTGCTCTGATAACTTCTAATTGTAAATCTCCATATACAGACTTATCACCACATTGTGGTATTTTATTCAATTCTCCTACTAGCCATCCTCCAACGCTATCATAGTCAGTATTTGGTAAATTTGTTTTTATATAATCATTAAAATGATTTATATCTGTAGAAGCCATTACTATCCATTGGTTTGGTCCATCTGCAAATATAGAATTATTTTCAGTATTATCAAATTCATCTTCTATGTTGCCAACTATTTGCTCTAAAACATCTTCCATAGTAACAAGCCCTGATATTCCGCCATGTTCGTCTATGACTATGGCCATATGATTGCGACTTATTCTGAATTCTCTAAGAAGTATATTAAGTTTTTTTGATTCTGGAATAAAAACTGCAGATCTAATTAATGATTTTAATTTTATTTCTGGATCAGAAATGTAACGTAATAATTCTTTTGCTATAACTATTCCTATAACATTATCACGTTCTCCTTCAAATATAGGGAAACGTGAATGGGTGCTTTCTAGTATTAGATTAACCATTTCAGATATTGGTGTTGAAACTTCTAGCATATGCATTTTTGAACGAGGAACCATTATCTCTCCACTTGTTTTATTGGATAATAATAAGCTGCCATCTATTATTGATAATACATCACAATCTATAATTCCTTTTGTATTTGCTGAATTTAGTATTTTTTTTAGATCATCTAAGTTATTAGGTGTATGTCTAAATTTAGACATAAGTAGTTCTATCATAGACTTTATAGAGGGTTTATTAATTTTATATTTTGGTTTTATATAGTCATTCACGTTTATGTTACCAAGTTTTATCTCATAGGATGATAATAAAATCGTAGAAAATTTGGTGGAATCAAAATTTAATAGTTAAATACATAATAACATTGATATGTTATATATATTATAGGAACTTATTGTTCATAAGGATTTTTTATTTTTAGACTTTTAAGTATTGAAATTTCAATGCCTTCCATTTCCAGTGCTTCTAAATGTTTTTTATGATCAAATCCTAACGCATGTAATGCCCCATGTATTACTATGTGGGCTGCATGTTCAATTCTGTCTTTATTTTGTTCTGTTGCTTCTTTATATATTATAGGTAGACAAATAACTATGTCAGCAGTTAATAAATTCTCATTTTCTCCATACTCAAATGTTAAAACATTTGTTGCATAATCTTTTTTCCGAAATAATTTATTTAATAATCTACCTTCTTCTTCTTCTACTATTCTCACTGTCATTATAATTGATTTGATTTCTTTTGATATGAAATTAGTTGTGAATTCAATTGTTCTGCAAATCCATTGTCTTATTTTCCATCTAGGAATTTCACAATCTTTATTAGTATATTGCACAGATAGAGAAAGTTTAGCAGGTGGATCAACTTTTATCATAAGCTTCTACTATTTTTGATACTAAAGGATGCCGCATTATATCTTTTTGTGTAAATCTTGTTATAGAAATTCCATCTATATTATTTAAAATTGATATAGCATGGTTCAGACCACTTTTCTGACCTTTTTGTAAGTCTATTTGTGATGGATCTCCAGTAATAACTGCTTTACTATGGAAACCTATTCTTGTAAGAAACATTTTCATTTGTTCCGGAGTAGTATTTTGAGACTCATCTAGTATTATGAAAGAATTGTTTAATGTTCTACCTCTCATATATGCTAGTGGAGCTATTTCTATAATTTGTTTTTCTACTAGTTTTTGAACTTTTTCTGCTCCAATGAATTCATATAAAATATCATATAATGGTCTAAGATATGGGTCTATTTTTTGTGTTAGATCTCCCGGTAGGAATCCTAATTTTTCTCCTGCTTCTACTGCTGGACGTGTTAATAATATTTTTTTTATTATACCTAGTTCTAGATACCTTATTGCACAAATTATTGCTAGCATTGTTTTTCCAGTGCCTGCAGGTCCAATGCTAAAATTAATGATGTTTTTATAAATATTATCTAAACATTTATATTGTTGAGTGCTTTTAGGTTTAAATTTGTTAAAGTTGAAAAAATCGTTATAGCAATTTTGATCATTTATTTCTGAATTGTTATTTATAGGTTCATTTTCTCTAATTTCTTTTATGCCTAAGAATATGTCTTGTTCCATTATCTCCTGTGTTTTTGCTTGTTCATAGAACGAATATAAAGCTTTCTTTGCTAATAAGAACTCTTGTCCTTGTATTTTGAATATATTTCCAACTCTTGTTATAGAAGTATTTGTGTTATCAGATAATATCTTGATGTTTATGTCTAAAGGACCGCATAGTCTTGAGATAATAAAATTAGCATTTGTTTCTTCAAATATTATTTGATCAAAATCTGTTTGTTGTTTGCTTATATTATTTTGCATTATTTTAATTAACTTGTTGCTATACAGTTAATTTCACCTCTTAATGTATTACTGTTTATTTGTGTTATTTTGATATCTACTAGGTCACCTATATTGTTGTTATTATTATTAGCAAAATTAACAACTCTGTTATTTTCAGTTCGTCCCATTAGTTCATTTATGTTATTTTTTGAAACTCCTTCTATTAAAATTCTTTGTGTAGAATTAAGCATAGATTCGGAGATATCTTTTGCTTGATCATTAATTAATCTTTGCAATCTTTGTAATCGTTGTAATTTTATTTCATGACTATTTATGTCTGGTATATTAGCTGCTGGAGTACCTGGTCTTGGAGAGTATATAAAAGAAAATGATGTATCAAAACCTATATCTTCTATTAATGCTAGAGTCTTTTTAAAATCGTCTTCAGTTTCTCCAGGAAAGCCAATTATAAAATCTGATGATACTTTTAATCCTGGTCTTGCTGTTCTCAAATTTCTAATAATTGATTTATACTCAAGAGACGAATAACCTCTCTTCATTGCAGATAAAATCCTATCACTACCAGATTGAACTGGCAAATGCAAGAATGATACTAATTTTGGCAAATCAACATAAGCGTCATACATTCGTTTTGTCATTTCTCTAGGATGTGATGTTGTATATCTAATCCTTTCTATACCTGGTATTTCATGTATATATTCTAAAAGCATTGCAAGATCTGCTATTTCTTTGCCCTTTCCTATTATTCCTCTATAAGCATTAACATTTTGACCTAACAGAGTAATTTCTTTGATACCATTATTTGCAAGATCTGCTATCTCTAATAATACGTCCTCAAATGGTCTTGATACTTCAGTCCCTCTAGTATAAGGGACAACACAAAAACTACAATATTTGCTACAACCTTCCATTATAGAAACGAATGCTGTTGGTTTAGTGATTTTTGGTAGTGGTATAGAATCAAATTTTTCTATTTCTGGAAAACTTATATCGATTTGTGGTTTCTTATTTAAGATTCTTGAATCTATTAATGTAGATACTTTATGAATGGTTTGTGGTCCAAATACTATATCTACATAAGGAGCTCTTTTTATTATTTCATGGCCTTCTTGACTAGCTACACATCCTCCAACTCCTATAATAATATCTGGATCTTTTTCTTTAAGTTCTTTTATTCTTCCTAAATCTGAAAACACTTTTTCTTGGGCTTTTTCTCTTATTGAGCAAGTATTTAATATGATGATATTAGCATTTTCAGCTTGTTTTACTATTTCAATTTGTTTTTTTGTTCCTAGTATATCAATAATTTTCTCTGAGTCATATTCATTCATTTGACAGCCAAAAGTTTTAATATAAACATTATATTTTTTTGTTTTTTTGTTTTCTAAGTCTTTTTTATCCATTGGTTTTGATTAAAAATTAAAGAATTTAATAATTATATTTTGTTATATTCAGATTAATCATGTAGTTCTGAATGAAATGCTTTTTTTCCAAATCTCATCAGCAAAGCTAGTGAAGATGAAATAAATATAGAAGAATAAATACCAAACCAAATTCCTATAGTGAGAGCAACAGCAAAATAATGCAAAGATGCACCTCCAAATAGTAATATTGATAAAACCATAAATTGGGTTGAGCCATGGGTTATTATTGTTCTAGATATAGTTTGAGTGATTGATTTATTAATCAAAATTTTTATATTTTTTATATTTTTAGGGCCTGTATATTTCAAATAATTTTCTCTTACTCTATCCATTACAATTACTGATTCATTAACAGAATATCCTAGTGCAGCAAGTGTTCCTGCTAACACAGAAAGGGAAAATTCCCATTGAAAAAAAGCAAAAAATCCCAGAATAATTACGACATCATGTAAGTTTGCTAAGACAACAGAGGCAGCAATTATGAATTCAAATCTAATGCTTAAATAAAATATTATTCCTATAACTAACAAAATTAAAGATAGCAACATATCTTGTAGTAATTTTTCTCCTACTTGTGGTCCTATAAATTCTGTTTTGTTTATATTAAATGAGTCATCATATTTTTTCAGTTCATTCAATATATTAGATGTAGTAGTTTCTAGAGATAAACTTTCTAAATTTGGTAATCTTATGATTATTTCTCTAGATGATCCAAGGTATTGAACTTGTATATGTTCTATACCTTGAATATTTAATAGAGATGACTTAATTTCATCAGGGTATAGTATTTTTTCCCCAGAGTAACAGGCTTCTATAACTGATCCACCAGTGAATTCAGTAGATAAATTAAATCCTTTATTACATATAAAGAACAAAGATATAGAAAATGTTACTAAACTTACTATATTTAGTAAAACAGCATATTGCATAAAATGTATAGTTTTACTAATGCGGAACAGTTCCATTGTATATTACCTAATAAATCTTATTAATTGCTAATCTAAATTTTTTGGCTTCCAAATTTGACCAATATATATTTTTTTTATATTTTTTTTATTTCCATAGAATAAATTAATTAAAAATTTAACAAATATTACAGAAGAAAAAATTGACGATAATATGCCAATACAATGTACCACAGCAAATCCTTTTATGGATCCTGATCCTAAGATTAATAAAGATAATCCGACAATAAAGTTAGTTAGGTTTGAATCTAAGATAGTATTCCATGCTTTTTCAAAACCATCTTCTATAGATTTTTTTGGTGAAATTGATCCATTTCGTAATTCTTCCCGTATGCGTTCATTTATTAAAACATTAGCATCTATTGAAATTCCTATTGTTAGTGCAATGGCTGCTATTCCTGGTAATGTAATTGTTGCTTGCAATATTGATAATGCTGAAATTAATAGAATTATGTTCAACGCTAAACCAATGGAAGCAAATATGCCAAAGAGTTGATAATATAACGTCATGAAAATTACAATGGCAGAAAATCCATAAAATATAGATTTGACTCCTTTGTCTATATTGCTGGATCCTAAGCTTGGTCCTATAATTTTTTCTTCGATTATGCTCATAGGAGCAGATAATAATCCTGAACGAAGTACTAAAGATATATCAGCTGCTTCTTGATAGTTCATGGATCCAGTTATTTGTATATTTCCATTAGGAATTTCACTTCTTATTATTGGTGCTGTTATAACTTCTCCTTTTCCTTCTTCGTATATTAATATTGCCAATCTTTTATTTATGTTATCTCTTGTTATGTCTTTGAAGATCCTAGCTCCTTTATTATCCAAGGTCAAATTGACAGATGGTTGACCAGTTTGTGGATCTCTTCCAGGTTGTGCATTATATATATTTGCACTATTAATAATAGGTTGGGCATGTACAATTATTTTAGTATTGTTTTTATCATAAAAAAGTTCTTTACCAATTGGGATTATTCCTTGAGATATTGATAATTGTGTTGATTTTGAGTCATCTACCAACTTGAATTCTATTGTTGCAGTTTTTCCAAGAATTTCTTTGGCTTTCATAATATCTTGTAGACCTGGTAATTGAACTATTATTTCATCAAATCCTTGTCGTTGAATTATAGGTTCAGACACGCCTAAAGCATTTATGCGATTATTTAGTGTTAGTAGGTTTTGTTGAATAGCTTGTTTTTTTATTTCGGATATTTTAGAAGGGTTGAATTTACACTCAAGTTGATTACCTATGATATGAGTAGTAATTCCATGGATAGAAGAGTTTATTTTTTTGTTAAGTTTATTAATATCCTGATTATTTGCTAGACATATATATATGCTTTTGCTGTCGTTGTATATTTTTCTAACATCTAACTTATCTTTCTTTATTATTGTTTTGATATCCATTAATAAATTATCATAATTAGAGGATATAGCTTTATCTAAATCAACCTTAATTAAAATATGAATACCACCTCTTAAATCCAAACCAAGTATGATTGGCTTAGGTGTGAATGGTCCTAATTTTTTCATCCACTTTGGAATATTGGAAACTATATTAGGCGTAACAATATAGGGTTTAGATTTGTATGTATTATTTAGTAAATTTTCTATTATGTTAGTGGATATTATTTGATCATCAGGATGTAACAACAGAATTTCTATAAAAGATAGATCTCCTTTTTTCACAAGTGAACATTTTTTATATGGAATGTTCACTTGTTTCATTGATGTTTCAATTTTTGCTACTAAAGAATTATCAACTTGTATATTTTTTTTTACACTTTTAACCTGGATAGATGGAGACACTCCATATAGGTTAGGTATGAAATACAGTACCCCTATCAAAACTGTTAGTATTATAAGAATGTTTTTCCATCTTGGGTAGCAGTTCATATATATTTATATAAAATTAATAATGAAAAAGAATCAAGCGAGCTTTGTGATTATAATGATTTTATTGTTCCTTTAGGCATTGTACCAATAACAGCATTTTTTTGAACAATTATTTCCACTGGTTGATTATTTGAACGGGAAATTTCAAGAAATATATAATTATCTTGTATTTTGCTAATTATTCCCATTATTCCTCCAGAAGTAGTAATTTCATCACCTTTAGATAAGGACAAAATTAAATTTTTATGCTCTTTTTGGCGTTTTATTTGTGGTCTAATCATTAAAAAATACAAAACTACAAACATTATTATTATAGGAAGCATACCTATTACTGTATTGTTTTCTGCAGAGGTTGCATTTGCAACAATGAAATTTGAAGAGTTTATAAAATTCATTTTTAAATTCCTTTATTTTCTAGATTGCTAATATAACAGTAAATTGTTTATTTTATATTAATTTACTGAGTCTGTTGTTTATAAAATTTGTTCGCCATTTATCAAAATTTTCATTATTTATTTCTTCTCTAATTTCTTGCATCATTTTTAAATAAAAGTATAAATTGTGTATAGTATTCAATCTTGCTCCATTTATTTCTTTTGTTATTTGTAGATGATGCAAATAAGAACGTGAAAAATTTAGACAAGTATAGCATTGGCAAGATTTGTCTAAGGGAGATGAGTCTTTTTTATATTTGCTATTCTTTATTTTGATATCTCCATATCTTGTAAACAACCAACCATTACGAGCATTTCTTGTTGGCATTACACAATCAAACATATCTATGCCATTGGTAACTCCATGTACAATATCTTCAGGAGTTCCTACACCCATTAGATATTTTGGTGTCTTCGATGGTAGTTTACTAGCAGTGTATTCTAATATTCTTTTCATATCATCTTTTGGCTCTCCAACAGATAGTCCTCCTATAGCATATCCATGAAACCCTATTTGGGAGAGTCTATCTATTGATTCCTGTCTTAAATCCTCATGCATTCCTCCTTGTACTATACCAAAAAGCATGTTTTGATTTTTTTGATTATTAAATTCAATAGAAGATCTTTCTGCCCACCTAGCTGACAATAGCATTGAATCCAGTACTTCTTTTTTGCTTATAACTTTTTCTCCAATTTTATAAGGAGTGCATTCATCAAAGACCATAGATATATCAGATTGTAAATAGTTTTGTATTTGAATTGATTTCTCAGGTGTTAAGAATAATTTCTCACCATTTATAGGGGAGGAGAAAGATACTCCGCTTTCCGTAATCTTTCGGTTTTTGCTTAAACTGAATACTTGAAATCCTCCTGAATCTGTTAATATAGGCTTATCCCATTGCATAAAATTATGCAGTCCATCATGGATATTTATTATGTCAACACCTGGTCTTAGCCAAAGATGAAAAGTATTAGAGAGAATTATTTGAGCTCCTATATTCTTAAGCTCATCTGGAAGTATTGATTTAACGCTGGCATATGTCCCAACAGGCATAAAAATTGGAGTTTGGACTACTCCATGTTTAAGTTTTAGATAACCTGTTCTTGCCATATTATCATTTTTAATGATTTTAAATTCTGTTTTGTTCATTATATCGACGGCTCTATAAACATCGCATCACCATAACTAAAAAAACGATATTTTTTTTTAATTGCATGTTGATAAGCTGCATAAATAGTATTTTGTCCAGTTAGTGCTGCTACTAATAAAAGCAAAGTTGATTTTGGTAAGTGGAAATTTGTAATTAAGTTATCAACTATTCGAAATTTATATCCTGGTCTTATATATAATTGTGTTTCACCTTTTGTTTCTTCTAAAATAGTTTTATTTATACAATCATAATTATCATTAACTAACGCTGCTGATTCTAAAGCTCTTGCAGTAGTGGTACCTACTGCAATTATTTTATTTCCATTAGATCTTGCTTTTTTTATTTTTTCTACTGTATCTTGTGGAACATGATATTGTTCTGAATGCATAATATGTTGCTCAATATTACTTGTTCTTATAGGCTGAAATGTTCCAGCACCGACATGTAGTGTTATGAAAGATGTTTCTATACCAAGTATTTTGAAATCATCCATCATGCTATTGTCAAAATGTAGTCCTGCTGTTGGAGCTGCTACAGCTCCTGATAGTTTTGCATATACTGTTTGATACCTTAACTCATCAATTTCATCAATGTTTTTTTTGATATATGGTGGTAAAGGTATTTTGCCATATTGATCTAGTATTGTATGTATATAGGTTGAAAACTTTAACTCAAAAAAATTATCATGACGTTTATCAACAATGGCATATATGTCATTAGAAATAAATATCTTTGTATTGTTCTTTATTGGTTTATTAGATTTTATTTGTACTAAAGCTTTACTGTTATTTAATATACGTTCAATCATTACTTCTACTTTGCCACCACTTTCTTTATTTCCAGATAATCTTGCTTTGATAACTTTTGTATTATTAAATACAACAAGATCTCCTTTCTTAATTAAGTTAACTATATTGTAGAAATATAAATCATGCATCTTTTTATTATGATCTACATATAATAGCCTACTAGAAGATCTTTCTTTAGAAGGATTTTGTGCAATAAGATCTTCTGGTAATGTATATTCGAAGAATTCTTTCTCTAATGATAATGGTTGCATTTTAATGTATATTAAACTAGTAAAATTGACATTATTATATTTTAGCTGTTATTTGATAAATAATTCAAAATTATTAAGTATTTTCTTTTCTACTAATACCAATTCATCAGGCTAATAACAGCTGCTGTTATCGTGATACCTGCTGTTTCTGTACGTAATATCCTATTGCCAAAATTAACAAATTTGATATCATGTATTTTTTTTACTTGAACACATTCTTGATCAGTCCATCCTCCTTCTGGTCCTATCATTATAGATAATTTCTTTATGTCAATTTGTTTTTTTAAAACTTCTGTCAAAGTTTGACTATTAGATAGATGACAAAATAGATGTATTTGGTTTGATATTTTTTCTAAGTACTGATCCAATGATATTGGGTTTTCTATAGTCATAAGTTGGTTGCGACCACATTGTGAACTAGCAGATTCTATGATCTTTTTCCAATGCATTATCTTATTCTGTAATTTTTCATTAGTTAATTGGACTATACTTCTGTTTGTTTTTAATGGAATTATTTTTTGCACTCCTAACTCAACAGCTTTTTCTATTATAAGATCCATTTTATTGTTAGTTGTCAAAGACTGTATAAGTGTAATTGAACCTTGAAGTTCTATTTCCTTAGAATTGAATGATAGTATTTTTGCATAAGCAGATCCTTTAGCGAACGTTATTGTCGCATTATATTCTCCATTTTTTCCATTAAACAATATAATATTATCATTGTTTTGTAGTCGTAGGACTTGTTTAGCGTAATGTGTTATTTCCTTTGGCAATAACACCTCTATGTTTGAGGATAAATAATTTTCTAAAAAGAAACGAGGACGACGCATATTTATTAATTTCTAATCAAGAATTTATTAATTTCTAATCAAGAATGAAATATTCTAATATAAACTTGCTGGTTTTTTTAAGATATTTTAATAAGTTTTATAATAGTAATAGATATTTATTATAAGAATTTTATCTTTATCTTTTTTCTAAGTGTTAGAATTATAATTTTTAATCAATGAAATCAAAGAGCCTTTATATGAACAAAGATATATATAAATCTAAAATTGTTTTGGCTGATGCTATTCGCGTTTTATCAATGGATGCGGTGCAAAAAGCTAATTCTGGGCATCCTGGAGCCCCTATGGGTATGGCAGAGATGGCGCAGGCAATATGGAAAGATAATTTAAAACATAATCCAAATGATCCCAGATGGATTAATAGAGACCGTTTTGTTTTATCAAATGGTCATAGTTCTATGTTGCTTTATGCTGTTTTACATTTAACCGGCTATGATGTTTCTATTGATGACATCAAAAAATTTCGTCAGCTACATTCTAAAACTCCAGGGCATCCTGAGGTTGGAATTACTCCAGGTATAGAAACAACAACAGGTCCTCTTGGTCAGGGTTTAGCAAATGCAGTCGGTATGGCATTAGCAGAATCTTTGTTAGCAGAAGAGTTTAATAAACCAGGTTTTGATATAATAGATCATAACACATATGCAATGGTAGGAGATGGTTGCCTTATGGAAGGTATTTCTCATGAGGTTTGTTCTCTTGCTGGCACTTTAAAATTATCTAAATTAATAGTTTTATATGATGATAATGGCATTTCTATAGATGGAAATGTAAAACATTGGTTTAATGATGATACTGCAGGGCGATTCAGAGGATATGGCTGGAACGTTATTACAGATATCAATGGTCATGATGCTTCTGCTATAAATGCAGCTATCAAGTTAGCTCGTTCTCAATCTCAAAAGCCAACAATAATTATCTGCAAAACGACCATTGGTAAAGGTTCACCAAACATGGCAGGTACTCATAATGTACATGGATCCCCATTAGGTAAAGATGAGATACTAGCATCTAGAGAATTTCTTGGGTGGCCTCATGATCCATTTGTAATTCCTCAAGAAATGTATGATGCTTGGGATGCCAGGGAAACAGGTGAAAAATCACAAGCAATATGGAAATCTAAATTTGATTCATACGCGATTGAATATCCAAGTTTTGCTAATGAGCTTAAACGCAGAATGAATGGTGAATTACCAGGTAATTTTGATGAATTTACTAAAAACTTTATAAAAACAACGGTTGAAAAAGCAGAAACTTTAGCTACTAGAAAAGCTTCTCAGCTTGCAATTGCAGAAATAGCTAAGGCATTGCCGGAGTTCTTAGGAGGCTCTGCTGATTTGACAGGATCTAATTATACAGACTGGAAAGGAGTTGTTCCTGTTAGGGCAGCTAGTGATGATAGAGGTATATCATTTGGAAGGCATATTAATTATGGTGTCCGTGAATTCGGCATGGCTGCTATTATGAATGGTATTGCATTGCATGGAGGTTATTTACCTTTTGGTGGAACATTTTTGACTTTTTCGGACTATTCCCGTAATGCTATTCGTATGGCTGCTTTAATGAGGCAAAGGGTTGTACATGTATTTACCCATGATTCTATAGGATTAGGAGAAGATGGTCCCACACATCAGTCTATTGAGCATGTGGCTAGTTTGCGTCTTATTCCAAATTTATCAGTGTGGAGACCTTGTGATACTGTAGAGACTATGGTTGCTTGGGCATATGCGATTAAAAGACCAGCTAGTGTTGGTATGGATGTTAAGGATGGTGGTCCTACCGCATTATTGCTTTCTAGGCAAAATTTGCCTTTCGTTGAGCGTGATTCTTCTACAATTAGCTCTATAGAAAAAGGTGGTTATATCTTAAAAGATGGTAATAATGCACAAGCTATAATTATCGCTACAGGTTCAGAAATTGCTATAGCTTTGGATGCTCAGAATAAATTAAACGAATTAGGCATTGGAGTTAGGGTAGTTTCTATGCCTAGTACTGATGTTTTTGATAAACAAGATGATAGTTGGAAAAATATGGTTTTGCCAGTAAATATTCCAAAAATTGCGATAGAAGCTGGTGTAACTTCTGGTTGGTATAAGTATGTTGGCTTAGATGGTTTGGTTTTAGGAATAGATCGTTATGGAGAGTCAGCTCCAGCTGGAGAATTATTTAAATTTTTTGGATTGACATCAGATAACGTCGTTATGTCTGTGAAAAAGATTTTATCATTGAAAGGGGTTTAGTTATGTCTATCAGAGTTGCTATTAATGGTTATGGGCGAATAGGTCGAAATATTTTAAGAGCTCATTATGAGGGTGGAAAAAAACATGATATAGAAATTGTTGCTATCAATGATATGGGAAACGTCCAGTCTAGTGCTCATTTAACAAGATTTGATACTGCTCATGGAAAATTCACAGGAACGGTTTCTGTAGAAAAAGATTGTATGGTAGTGAATGGTGACAGAATTAGAATGTTTTCTAATAGGAATCCAGAAGAACTCCCTTGGAGAGAATTAGGTATTGATGTTGTTATGGAGTGTACAGGTATTTTTACATCTAAATCCAAGGCTATGGTACATATTAATAATGGAGCTAAGAAAGTTGTTATATCTGCTCCAGGTGGTAATGATGTGGATGCAACCATTGTTTTTGGGGTTAATGATAATTTACTTAAACCAACTCATACGATTATTTCTAATGCTTCTTGTACTACAAATTGTTTAGTGCCTTTAGTTAAACCTCTGCATGATTCTATTGGTGTAGAAACAGGTCTTATGACAACAGTACACTCATATACCAATGATCAAGTTTTAACAGATGTCTCGCATAATGATTTGCGTAGAGCAAGATCTGCAACCATGAATATGATTCCAACAAAAACTGGAGCAGCAGCTGCAGTAGGTCTGGTACTTCCTGATTTAAAAGGTAAATTGGATGGTTACTCAATAAGAGTACCAACTATTAATGTTTCATTGGTGGATTTGTCTTTTATTGCGAAACGAAATACATCTGTTGATGAGGTTAATGAAACCATTAGGTTAGCCTCTGAAGGTTATCTAAAGGGTGTTTTAGAATTTAATAAAGACTTATTGGTTTCTAGTGATTATAATCATAACCCTGCTTCAAGTATTTTTGATTCTACATTGACAAAGGTTTCTGGGCGACTTGTTAAAGTATTTTCATGGTATGACAATGAATGGGGATTCTCCAATAGAATGTTGGATACTACTATGGCATTAATGCTTGCAAAATAGTTCTATTTTAATTTTTTATGGGCTATTACATCTAGAGTTGATTATAACAACTCTAGATGTGTCCATTTATTATATGTAGGTTATCAAGGAGATTTTTAGATGACCAAAGTAAAAACTCTAAGAGAGTTATCAAAATCAGGTTTTTTGCTAAATAAAAAAGTTTTTATTAGGGCTGATTTGAACGTACCTTTTGATAATGAAGGTCATATAACAGAAGATACTAGGATAAGAGCTTCAGTGCCAGGAATTAGAATGGCTTTGGATGCAGGTGCTGCTGTGATGGTTACATCTCACCTAGGTCGCCCTAAGGAAGGTATGTTCACTAAACAAGATTCTTTGGTAAGGGTTGCACAACGTTTATCAGAAATTTTGGGAATGCAGATTGAGTTAATTAAAGATTGGATTGATGGTGTTAAGGTTGATCCTGGTCAGGTTGTTTTGCTAGAAAATTGCCGTGTAAATATTGGTGAAAAAAACAATGATGAAAATCTATCACGTAAAATGGCTGCGTTATGTGATGTTTATGTAAACGATGCTTTTGGAACAGCTCATAGAATTGAAGCTAGTACTTATGGTATTGCTAAATTTGCTCCTGTAGCTTGTGCGGGCCCATTATTAGAGCAAGAACTAAATGCTCTTGGAAAGGTATTTTCTCAACCTAAAAAACCATTAGTTGCTATTGTAGGCGGATCAAAAGTTTCTACAAAATTATCTGTTTTAAAGTTTCTATCTGAAAAAGTAGATTACTTGATTGTTGGAGGTGGAATAGCTAATACTTTCATGATGGCAACGGGATTATCTATTGGAAAATCATTAGTAGAGTCTTCTGAGTTGGATAATGCTAATATTATAATTAATAGCATGAGAAGTCGAGGAGCTGATGTTCCAATACCAGTGGATGTAGTGTGTGCTAAATCTTTTAGTCCAGAATCTTCAGGTGTTTTAAAAAAGGTAGAAGATGTGGTAGAAGATGATATGATTTTAGATATAGGGCCGGAAACATCTAAGATGTTCGGCTCTATTATAGAAAAAGCTGGTACTATAGTCTGGAATGGACCAGTTGGTGTTTTTGAATTTAAAAATTTTGCTAGTGGTACAGAATTTATATCTAAAAAAATAGCAAAAACTAGCGCTTTTTCAGTTGCTGGGGGTGGAGATACATTGGCAGCCATAGATAAATTTGGAGTTCTCAATGAAATTAATTATATTTCAACAGGTGGCGGAGCTTTTCTGGAATTTCTAGAAGGGAAGAAACTGCCTGCTCTATCTATATTAGAAGAGCGAGCTAATGATTAGAGTTTTGTTACAAATGTTCCAAGTAAGAATAAGATAGCAGATAAAGAAATTGCTGCTGGCAAAGTTAGGATCCATGCCAGCAGTATTTGTTTGACTGTGTTTTTTTGTAGAGTAACTTTATTAGCAACTATTGTTCCAGCTATTCCTGATGATAGTACATGTGTAGTTGAAACAGGTAAATTTAATAAATTAGCTGTTCCTATTGCTAAAACAGCTGTAACTTGGGCAGATGCTCCTTGAGCATAAGTCATTCCTTGAGTACCTATCCTTTCTCCAACTGTCATTACAACTCTTTTCCATCCTATCATTGTTCCACATCCAAGAGCTGTTGCTACCGCGATTACAACCCATAGGGGGGCATACTCGATTGTTGATGTTATGTCAGCTCTAAGTCTTTCTAAATCTTCTGCTTCTGATATTGGTAGTTTTTGTCCTCTCATAATATTTTTAGCTATGTCATCAAGGCAAAGCAGATTTTTTCTCGTGTCTATTCTCTGTTTAACAGATAAAAGTTCGTATTTAGATAGATTTTTTAGAGTTGTATCAATTTCATTAATAGTTTTTTTTGTCATTTTTGGATTACAACTTAATTGTGTATTTATATCAGTGTTAGTAATCTGGTCATTTATATCTAAGTATTTATTTATGTAAATATAATTTCTACTGTAAAAGTCATTTAAATGAAGCGTTGCATTTCTTGTTCTGTCAATTTGATATGAAGTGCTATTTAAGTTGAGAGCATAATTTGCCGGTACTATTCCTATTAATACTAACATTACTAGTCCTATTCCTTTCTGTCCATCATTTGAGCCATGTGCGAAACTAACTCCCATGGCAGATATAACAAGTATTAAACGGTTCCAGAATGGAGGGTGTTTTTTTGCCTCTAAAAGCCGTCTTTGTTTAGGAGTGTAATGCATGTTTGAGTTTGGTCTCCAATTTTTTAATAGGAAAAATATCCATCCTGCTAATATGAAGCCTATAATTGGAGATATTATCATGGATAATCCTACATCTATAGCTTTGTCCCAGTTAACTCCATCTTGGATCGGTATGCTATTTTCCCATGCATTTGCTAGGCCAACACCTAGGATTGATCCAATAAGAGTATGAGAACTAGAGGCTGGTATACCAAAAAACCATGTTCCAAGATTCCAAATTATTGCTGCAGATACCATGGAAAAAATCATTATTAGACCACGTGTACTGTTTACGTTTAATAATAATTCTACTGGAAGCAAGTGTACTATGGTGTAGACTATTCCCACTCCTCCAGTTAGGACTCCTAAAAAATTGAATATTCCTGCGAGTAGAACTGCTAGCCTAGGAGGCATAGCCTTTGTATATATTACTGTAGCAACAGCATTTGCTGTGTCATGAAATCCATTTATAAATTCATAAATGAGCACGAATGCTAGAGCCATAATAAGGCCAAAACAAACCCAAACACTTAAACCAGAGAATATATTTAGCATAGGGGACAATATTTTAAAATAGGCATTTTAAATTTTATTCATAAATAAAGATAACAGACTACTATTTATAATACATAATATGAAATTATGTATTATAAATCTAAACTTTACTAATATAGTTTTTTAGATTACAAAATCATACTAAGCCTGATTAGTATGAAACAAATAATGTTTTTTTTAAAGAATTAAATAAAGTTTTTCACAAAAATAATTTTACCCTATAAAAATGGTAACATTAATATTTTACATATTTCATATATATTTGATTTAATCTTATTGGGGGTTAGCTCTTTATGTCTTTGGTATCTATGCGTCAATTGCTTGATCATGCAGCGGAGAATTGTTATGGCATTCCAGCTTTTAATGTTAACAATTTAGAACAAGTACAGGCTATTATGGAAGCTGCTCATGAAACAAATAGTCCAGTAATAATGCAAGCTTCTGCGGGGGCAAGAAAGTATGCAGGCGAATGTTTTCTGAAAAATCTTATAAAGGCAGCAATTGAGTCTTATCCTCACATACCAGTGGTGATGCATCAAGATCATGGCCAATCTCCCAGTATATGTGAGAGTGCCATAAATATGGGTTTTTCTAGTGTTATGATGGACGGATCTCTTAAAGAAGATGGAAAAACAGTTGCTGATTATGAATATAATGTTAGGGTTACAAAAAAAGTTGTAGAGATGTCACATAAAAGAGGTGTTACTGTCGAGGGAGAGTTAGGATGTTTAGGCTCGTTAGAAACATTAGAAGGTGATAAAGAGGATGGTCATGGAGCAGATGGTAAATTAACTATTGAACAATTATTGACAGACCCTAATCAGGCTGTAGATTTTGTATCTAGAACTCAAATTGATGCTTTGGCTATTGCCATAGGGACTAGTCACGGTGCTTATAAATTTACTAGGAAACCTACTGGAGATATCCTATCTATTAAGCGCGTAAAGGAAATACATTCAAGATTACCTAATACACATTTAGTTATGCATGGTAGCTCTAGTGTTCCTCAAGATATTTTGGCAGAAATAAGACAGTTTGGTGGTGATATAAAGGAAACATATGGGGTGCCAGTAGAGGAGATACAAGAAGCTATAAAATATGGTGTTCGAAAAATTAATATAGATACTGATATTAGGTTAGCTATGACGGCAGCTATACGGAAATTTTTCGTGGAGAATCCAAGTAAATTTGATCCTCGTGAATATTTGAAACCTGCTCGTTCTGCTGCTAAAGAAATATGTATTAAAAGATATATACAATTTGGTTCAGCTGGTTATGCTGATAAAATAATCCCTATAAGTTTGGATAAAATGGCTAGGTATTATATGAACGGAGATTTGGATCAATAATTTGAGTGAGTTTTTTTATTAGAGAGGTTCATTATGAATGCATTATTGCAATCTGGTATAAAATCATTGCCATTAATTTCTAGAGGTAAGGTACGTGATATTTATGCTGTTGATGATGATAAGTTATTAATTGTTGTAACTGATAGAATTTCGGCTTTTGATGTTGTTTTAGATGATCCAATTCCTGGTAAAGGTTTAGTATTAAATAAATTGACGGAATTTTGGCTTAATAAACTACAACATATAGTACCTAATCATTCTACCGGAATTGCTCCAGAAACTGTCGTTTCTATTGATGAGGTAGAGTTTGTTAAAGATAGGGCGGTAGTAGTAAAAAGATTGAAGCCAATAATGATTGAAGCTGTTGTTAGAGGTTATTTAATTGGTTCTGGTTGGCATGAATATCAGAAAACAGGATCTGTGTGTGGAATTAAACTACCTGGTGCCTTAAATAAGGCAAGTAAACTTGAAGAAGCTATTTTTACTCCTGCAGCAAAAGCTGAGCAAGGTTCACATGATGAGAATGTTAGTTTTAGTTATGTTAAAAGTTTGGTTGGTAATGAGTTAGCTAATAAAATTAAAGATATTAGTATACAGCTATATAAAGAAGCTTATGGTTTTGCAATAGCTAGAGGTATTATAATTGCTGATACCAAGTTTGAGTTTGGATTAGACCAGAATGGTGTTTTGTGTTTGATGGATGAAGTACTAACACCTGATTCTTCTCGTTTTTGGCCTCTTGATAGTTATGAGGAAGGATCTAGTCCAGTATCATTTGATAAACAGTTTGTAAGGGACTGGTTGGAGTTGCAAAACTGGAATAAAATTGCTCCTGCTCCTAAGTTGCCTAAGGATATTATTCAGAAAACTTCAGATAAGTATTATGAAGCTCTTGATAGATTCACTAGTTAAATAAATTTTGGTTTTATTTCATCGAGATACTTTATGCAAAAATCAAATATTCCTATTATTGGATTGGTTATGGGCTCATCAAGTGATTGGGAGATTATGAAGCACTCAGCGAAAATTTTGGATGAGTTTAATTTGTGTTATGAGGCTAGAGTGGTTTCTGCTCATAGAATGCCTAAGGAAATGGTGGATTATTCTGTCTCTGCAGTTAGTAGGGGTTTGAAAGGAATAATTGCTGGGGCTGGTGGAGCAGCCCATTTGCCTGGAATGATTGCTGCTTTAACAGAGTTGCCTGTTTTTGGTGTCCCTGTACCATCTAAGTATTTATTAGGAGAGGATTCGTTGCTATCGATTGTTCAGATGCCGAAAGGTATTCCAGTAGCTACATTTGCTATTGGAGAAGCAGGGGCTATAAATGCTTCTCTACATTTAATTGCAAATTTATCTGTGCATGATGAAGCATTAAGGAGTAAATTGAAAAAATATCGCCAACATCAAAATGAATTGGCATGTAGTATGAAGCTCTCTTCTTAAATTGTTCAAATACTTGTAAGTTATTTTTAGGAATAATGTGATATGGTTTTATTTGATTATAATAGTTTTATTAAACCTGGTTCATGGCTTGGTTTGTTGGGTGGTGGTCAATTAGGCAAAATGTTTTGTAATTCAGCACAACAGCTAGGTTATAAAGTAGCTGTTATTGAACCTAGTAATGATAGTCCTGCATCTTCTGTATCTGATTTACATTTGCGGTCATCTTATGATGATGAAGATGCTCTTAATCATTTTGCATCTATATGTAAATCTGTGACTGTAGAGTTTGAAAATGTACCAGTTCATAGTTTGAGTTTTTTAGCTAAAAAAAAAGTTAGAGTTTGTCCATCATACGAGTCAATTGCTATTGCTCAGAATCGCATATTAGAAAAGGAATTTATAGGCTCTTTAGGTATTGATTTAGCCCCCTATAAAGTTTTGTATGATTATGAAGATTGCGATAGTATAAGTGAGAGTTTATTCCCAGGTATTCTAAAAGTTGCTCAATTGGGATATGACGGGAAAGGTCAGATTAGAGTTAAAGATAAAGGACAGTTAAAAAAAGCTTTTGATGATTTAGGTAAAGTACCATCAGTTTTTGAAAAAATGTTATCTTTAGACCAAGAATTGTCTATTGTTGTAGCTAGAGATTTTAATGGAAACATTAAAGAATTTCCTCCATCTATAAATTTCCATAATTTAGGAATTTTGTCTAGTTCTATTATTACTAGTGTCAATCATGAAATATACAGTAATATTGACATTTCTAGAGTTAGTTTTATTGCAAGAAAAATTATCGAATCATTAAAATATAGTGGGGTTTTATGTATCGAGTTTTTTATTATTGGAAATAGGATCATAGTTAATGAAATAGCTCCTAGACCACATAATAGTGGACATTACTCTATAGAGGCTTGTGTTACAAGTCAGTTTGAACAGCAGGTTAGAGCAATGGTTGGATTGCCATTAGGAGATACGTCATTGATGTCTTCTGCCATTATGATTAACTTATTGGGCGATATATGGTTTGATAAATCCAGTGGATTGCAAAGAGAACCAGATTGGATGAAGGCATTAAATATCCTAGGAGCTAAGTTACATCTGTATGGTAAAAATGAAGCAAGGATAGGTCGCAAGATGGGTCATATTACATTGCTAGGCAATGATGTATATGAGTTAAATAAAAGAGCTTATGATCTATGTTCAATAATTGGAATAGATTACGAAAGTGTTTAGTCAAAAAATTATTACAATGGATTATAGAAATTGGATGTTATAGATAGGGCATTACAATATCTTCTAGCTAGCAAGGTTATTGTTTTTCCAACAGAGACTGTATATGGACTTGGCGCTGATGCTGAAAATATAGAAGCTGTTAAACGGATTTACTCAATTAAGAATCGTCCATTGAATCATCCTTTGATTATTCATGTACCTAAAACAGATGATCTTGTTTATTGGGCAGATTATATTCCTGATGAGGCGTATAAATTAGTTGATATTTTTTGGCCAGGGCCTTTAACTTTAGTTTTAGAAAAGTCTTCTAATGTTCCAGATATAGTGACTGGGGGGCAGAATACGGTTGGAATAAGATGTCCATTGCACCCAGTAGCTCAAGAAATTCTTATTGCTTTTGCAAATAGCAAAAACAATAAGAAAGGAGCTTTAGCGGCTCCTTCTGCTAATATGTTTGGTAAGATATCTCCTACTTGCTCTAGTCATACATATAATGAATTCAATAAAAAATCTTTGAACGATATTTTTATTGTAGATGGAGGAGTTTCAGATATAGGTATTGAATCTACAATTATAGATTTATCTGGCATAAAAGAAGGAAAAAAACCATCATTATTGAGACCAGGGCATATAACAGAATTTGATATTGCGAAAATTATAGAATTAGAATCAAGAAATTTATCTAACAATTCAATTATTGTTTCTGGTTCTCTAAAATCACATTATGCTACTAATACTCCCATAACTATTATTGAGGATATATTTTTTTCTAACAACTTGGCAGATTTTGCGCAAAATCTTGATAGATTAGCTGTATTATATTATGGAGATAAACCTATTAATATTCAAGAAAATATAGATTTGTACCATATGTCTTCTGATCCGGTAGTTTATGCAAAACATTTATATTATATTTTGAGGGAAATCGATTCTAAAAAATATTCTAGAATATTTGTTAAAGAATTGCCTTTTTTACCTGAATGGAATGCTATTAGAGATAGATTATATAAAGCGGCTGCGGCTTTTAATTAATATGTTGCCAGATTTTATCGTATGAGTAATCAAACAAATGAGTTGGATGTTTCTTCTTGCTTTATATCGAAGTTTCTAAATTCAATCTGGCTGGAAGAAGGTTTATCTGATAATACAATTATTTCTTATAAAAATGATTTGAATTCATTTGCGGCATGGATAGAAAAAAATACTGCTAAGAATATTATTGATAATATTAGTGTTGAAAGAATTGAAGAATGGTTTGCTCAAGATATTTCAATGATCAAGTCATCTACATCTAATAGACGTTTAGCTTCTTTAAAGCGATTTTATTCATGGGCTACGAGAGAAGGTTTAGTTTCATGTAATCCTTGTTTAAATATAAAAATGGCTAAATCCTATAGGAATATTCCTAGTACGTTATCAGAAGAAGAGGTAGAGAAATTGATTACATCTCCAGATGTGAGTAATGCCAGAGGTCTGAGAGATAGAGCTATGTTAGAGATTTTATACTCAACGGGTCTGAGAGTATCAGAGTTAGTTAGTTTAAAATTAAGAGATATTAACCTTGATGATGGCGTAGTACATGTAGTTCTTGGTAAGGGAGGTAAAGACAGATTAGTTCCTTTAGGGGAAGAGTGTATTTTCTGGGTATCTAAATATTTGCAGGATTCACGTAGTTATATTATAAAGAATAAAACTAGTGAAGTTTTATTCGTTACAAATCAATTGAGATCGATGTCTAGACAGGCCTTTTGGCAATTGGTTAAAAAATATGCTTTGTTAGCACAAATTAACATCCCTATTTCTCCACATGTATTACGTCATGCTTTTGCTACACATCTACTAAATCATGGGGCTGATTTGAGGGTAGTACAATTATTATTAGGTCATTCTGATATTTCTAGCACACAGATTTATACACATGTAGCAAATGAAAGATTGAAGACTCTACATTTAAAACACCATCCTCGCGGCTAAAACATCTTTGTTCAAAGATGTTGATTATATATGGCCTCGCCGAGTGGAATTGAACCACTAACTGACCCTTAGGAGGGGTCTGTTATATCCATTTAACTACGGCGAGTGTATTTTTCTATTCGACTATTAATCGCTTTTATTCGTATTTTTAGTGCTATGCAGAACCCAATTTTCGAAAAAATTAATATTTATGATATTTGTAGTATTCCAGCAAATGAAATACTGATTCTGACTTCTAGTAAGCGTCAAGCTAATCGTTTGAAGAGTGATATTATAAATCAAGTAAGAAAAATGGAAACAACACAAGAACTACCAGAGATTTTGCCATTAAACTCCTGGATTGTAAAGGTTTTTGATGATATATCTTTTCGATTTAATCATAAAAATGACATTGTTTATGTTTTAAATCAAGTCTGTGAGCAAATGCTGTGGGATAAAGTAATTAAGAAGGAAGAGTCTGAGAATTATTTGTTAAATTTTAATCAAACCGCTATTTTGGCTATGGAGGCAAAACAATTAATTAATGAGCTATGTTTGGATATTTCTAGTGCTCAGTCAAATGAAGAATATAGAAGATTTGTATACTGGAAAAATTGTTATTACAATGAATTAGAAAAAATAAATGCAGTAGATTTTGATTATATATATGAATATATAATCAACTCTATTGATCAAAAAGATAATATATTTCCCAAATATGTGGTTTTATTTGGATTTATAGAAATGTCTCCAAGATTATCAAAGTTGGTAAAAAAAATATTACATTTTGGCTCATTTGTAAGATTATTTTCATACCCTGTAGTTCGTCGTAATGATAGTTATATTTGTGCTTGCGATAATGTTCAGGACGAATGGAGACAGTCAGCAATTTGGATTGCAGAAGAAATCATGAAGAATCCTAATGGTAAATATGCAATTGTTACTCCAAGGCTTGAGAAACAAGTACCTATGGCTAAACGTATATTAGAAAATTATTTGAGTATTAACAAACCCTTAAAATTTAATGTCTCATCAGCTAGGTCTTGTATTGATTGGCCTATTACTAGTATTGCTATATCTTGGTTGGATTTTTTTTCTAATGTTTCTTTTTATAAAAATTGTGAATCTGCTCTTTTCAGTTCAGTCTTATTAAGAGGATGTTATATTGATGATGTTAATTTTTCTAACATATATTCTTCTATAGAGCTTGAAATAAGAAGTAAATATTATTTAAATATAACAATGGATAATATTTTAAGAGAATTACAAAACACTAAATTAGGGAAATGTATATCTACTGTATTACCTAGATGGATTAATCAATATTTAAGGATAGAAGCTTGGGTGAGAGTAATCAGATCATCACTTGATGATATTCATTTTCCAGGTGATAAAAAGATAGATAGTGAGACATATCAGACCATAGAAAATCTCGATGATTTATTTGATAAGTTTACTCTACTAGATCCTTTGTTCGGGCATTTAAATGCTATTGAAGTAATAAAATTATTTAAAACTTTTGCTCGAATTAATCGTTTTCAAATAAAAGATAGTTGTGCTTCTGTTTTTGAAGTTCTTGATATACAAGATGCTATTAATGTTCAGTGGGATGCTTTGTGGGTTATAGGAATGGATCAGGAGAATTTCCCTTCAGCTCCAAATCCTAATCCTTTTTTACCTTTATCAGTTTTAAGAATGAATAATGTTCCTAGGGCAACTCCAGAGAGAGAATTTATTTGGGCACAAAAAATATATAGTGGACTTATTACATCAGCTAGTAGGGTTATATTTAGTTATTCAAAAATAATAGATGAACAAATAATGGAGCCTTCATTTTTGATAAGTAAAGACTCTAAAGATAGAGTTCATAGAGGTTATAAAGATATCTCTAAAGTTCATATTGATATGATTGATGATTCAAAAGGTCCTGAGATTGATTCTAATGAGATCAATGTTATTAGTGGAATTGGTTTGCTGGAAGCACAATCACGATGTCCATTATGGGCATTTGCAAAATATAGATTAGGAATTTCTAGTTTGCCTTCTTACGACATAAATAATAGTTATTATAGTCTTAAAAGAGGAATTTTAATACACGATTCATTATCTGAATTTTGGGCAACAGTCAAAGATCAAGTAGTTTTTTTAGAAACTCCTACATACACATTAGAAAAAATATTACTAAAGTGTATTCATAAAGTGTCACGAAAGAGCTTGTTTGTTTATGGGAGTACTTTGCTAAATTTAGAAGTTGAACGAACATTTGCAATAATAAAGAAATTACTAAATCTTGAAAAAGATCGATTGCATTTTAGGATTATGTTTTTAGAACAAGATATTAATTGGCAATATAAGAATATATCTTTAAATGTAAGGCCAGATAGAATTGATCTCTTATCAGAAGATACGATATTAATCATAGATTATAAGACAGGTAATTCAATCTTTTTCCCAGAAAAAGATTGGGTTCGAGTAAGGCCTATAAATTTGCAACTTCCTATATATTCACTAGCTTGTCTTAATACATTACATTTAGATACTCAAGGGTTAGCTATTTATTTTATAAATGCTAAAGAATTATCTATTAAGGGTTTATCTATTAAAAATATTGGGTTGCCAGGGATTACTTTACTTAATGATGTTCTATGGAATGATGTGATTACTAAACTATATAATAAAATTACTTTTATTTTAGATGAATATATAAATGGAATTGCTGATAACCACTATTTTTCTGAGGAAGACCTAAGATTTTGTGATGTCATGCCTTTTTTACGTTTAAATCTTGATGAGTAGTATATATGTCTGAAAATATAAAAGATTTTAAAGTTAGGGAAGAGGCTTTAAATATTCACGAGTCTTTCATCGTGCAGGCTCCTGCTGGATCAGGTAAGACAGAGCTTTTAACAAATCGTTTTTTATCATTATTATCAAATGTTGTTGCTCCAGAAGAAATTGTGGCTATTACATTTACACGTAAAGCAGCTAATGAAATGAGGCGTCGCATTATAGATAGATTACAAATAGCTAGAGACACAGAAATTTATAATGATGATTCTTCTAGCTTAAAATTATCTAGAGAAGTTTTGAAAAAGGACTCTTTGTTTGGGTGGAATATTTTGCAGCATCCAGCAAGGTTAATGATAAAAACATTTGATTCTTTTTGTGCTCAAATTGTTTCAACTTTGCCTTGGTTGTCAAGAATGGGTGGAGTGCCAATCATTTCTAATGATGTGCAGTTTCATTATGATTCTGCTGCTAAATCAACAATAGACCTAATAGATAAATTTGATGAGGTCAAAAACTTATTGTTAAATCTAGATTTAGATATAAATTTTGCTACAAGACTTATATCAGATATGCTAAAAAAACGAGACCAGTGGTTACCAATTTTGCGATATGGTCTTGATAAAGAATTGATAGAAAGAAATTTAAGATTGACAATAGAAAATGATATCTCCAGATTATTGAAAGAAATGCCTGAAAATTGGCAAAATTCTATACAGGAACCCATAAGAATAGCTGCAAAAAATTTGCATAAAATTAATCCAAATAATGTTTTAGAGCCATTGTTGGATTGGGAATATCCTATTAGTAATAAAATTAGTGATTTACGAAAATGGAAGGCTATTGCATCTTTATTTTTAACAGCAAAAAAAACATTACGTAGTGTCAAATCTTTTAATAAGAGTCTTGGTTTTGAGCCCGGATCTTCTTACAAACAAATTTTAATAAATTGGTTGAATTCAATCGATCCAAATTCTTCTTGGGTTTCTCATCTTGCTATGATTAGTTATGCTCCTGATCCTTATTTTACCGATAAACAATGGAGCGATTTAACAATTCAATTAAAAACTTTATCTTTGTCTGTTGCGAATCTTATATTACGGTTTAATAATCTCTCCGAAGTAGATTTTATAGAAATAACACAGAGAGCCTCGATAGCTTTAGGTAGTGATGATTATCCGAATGATCTTTTATTAAAATTAGATAATAAAATTAATCATATACTGATAGATGAGTTTCAAGATACCAGTAGAGTTCATTTTGATATTTTAAAAAAAATAATTTCTGGTTGGCAAAATAATGACGGAAGAACATTATTTCTGGTAGGTGATCCAATGCAATCAATTTATAGCTTTAGAAAAGCTGAAGTTGGTCTTTTTTTACATGTTATAGAATATGGTGTTGGTTGTATTAAACCTAAACATTTAAAGCTTGTAAATAACTTTCGTTCACATCCGACAATTGTTAATTGGATCAATAGAGTTTTTAAAGAAATTTTCCCTAATAAAAATGATGAGGATCTAGGAGCTGTATCTTATACAGATTCAGCCACTTCTCTTCATGATGCACCAGATTCATCTATTAAATTTTATTGTGTTAAAGGAGTAGAAAATAGAGATACTAGGTTAGCGCAGACAACAATAAACATTATCAAAGAAATAATTAATAACTATGGTGTTAATCATACTATTGCAGTATTAGTGAGATCTCGTAGTAATATTAATTATCTAACTTCTTTAATGAGTCAGAATGGCATTGGATTCAGGTCTGTGGATATAGTACCATTATCTAATAAGCCAGTTGTATCTGATTTGTTGCAGCTTATAAGAGCTCTAAAACATCCAGGTGATAGACTTGCCTGGTTGTCAATACTAAGGTCTCCTTTTTTTGGTTTAACATTAGATAGTATGCATAAGTTATTTGGTGCTGATCATAGGACACCGATTCCTTTTATATTAAATAATTTTTTTGGAGAAAATGATTCAGAATTTGAATTGAAAACACAATGTCTTCTTAAGTTTGGGCTAACTGATTTAGATTGTATGCGATTATTTAGATTGAAAGATTTATTATGTTCTTATAGTTATTTTCATAATATGTCATCGGCATTATTTATACAATCTTTGTGGAATAATTTAGGAGGGTCAAGTGTTTATAGTGATAAAGATGCATCAAGTGATGCAGAGCTTGTTTTTGATTTAATAGATGAAGTTTTTCCTTATGGTGAAATAGATATAGAACAGCTGGAACGCAAAGTTAGTAATTTGTATGCCTCATCTAATAATGGATGTAAAGATGCGGTTGTTGATATTATGACTATTCATAAAGCAAAAGGCTTGGAGTTCGATACAGTTTTGTTATATGGCTTGCATCAATCTGCGAAAAGTGATAAAGAGCCTTTAATAAGATTTGAGTCGAATTCAAGTGGAGTGTTATTTTCTCCAGCAAAACCTAAGACGGATCTTGAACTTGATGAAATGTCTAGTTATTTGAAGCACCGTAGTAAGGTTAGGATTTCATATGAATTAGATCGTTTGCTTTATGTCGCTGCTACTAGATCAAAAAAAAATTTGTACTTAATTTTTAACATTGTGGTAGATGATAATGGAAAAATTATACCTCCTGTTTCAGATAGTTTATTAAGTAGATTATGGAATAAAATTGATATGCATAATACTATTATGACTAATGATATTATAGATGATAGCCAAAATTTATTTGTTTCAAAAAATAAATTATTACATAGAGTTTCTATAGAGGGAATTTCTATATTGAATCAAGATAGAAAAGATTTATTTTTTGAATATAATGATGCAGCATATAGTAAAGAATGGAGCCGTAAATATGATTACAGTCCTATTTTAGGAACAGTTATGCATTTTTGGTTGCATAGGATTGGAAGTGATGGCTTGAATTCATGGAATATTGTTAAATTAAAATCTTATAGAGAATTTATACATAGACAGTTAATAAGGAGCGGTATCCCGTATGCTAAGGCTGATGGATATACATGTATAGTTCTCCATGCTTTAGAGAATACAATGACAGATGATAGGGGTATATGGTTGTTATCAAATCATAATAACTCACATAGAGAGTGGTCTTTGGTAGATAGCAATGGAATAATTTCAATTTTAGATCTTGCAATAGATCTAGGAGATAAATGGTTAATTGTTGATTATAAACTATCAGATATAAAAGAAAATGAGACATATAATGGTTTTGTTAATAGAATAAAACAAACTTATACATCCCAGTTAATAAGGTATTGTAAAGCATTAGATAAGTTTGATGGTAGAAAATCTTATGCAGCTATATATTGCCCATTACCTAGAATATGGATTGAATGTAGCTAGATTTTGTTACTTTTTATTACTATTTTATAGCTAATAATTTTGGTTGAACATTTTATTATGTTAAAATTTAGTTGGGCGGTATCATCGTTGCATGATGATGTAGTAAAATTGGTCAGATTGGGAACAAAGCAGCCATAGCTACAGATATTTCAGTGCAAAAGATTTTACCGCCTTATTTTCTTAATTTAATTAGGCATTAGTATTTGATGAGTTATTTAGTTTTAGCTAGAAAATGGCGACCTAAGTCTTTTGATGAGGTTGTTGGACAGGATCATGTTGTAAAAGCTTTAGTAAATTCACTTAATTCTCAGCGTTTGCATCATGCTTGGTTATTTTCAGGGATAAGAGGAGTAGGAAAAACTTCTTTAGCTAGAATATTAGCGAAATCATTAAATTGTGAAAAAGGCATTACATCAAAACCATGTAATAAGTGTTCTTCTTGTAATGAAATTGATTCAGGTGGATCAATAGACTATGTAGAGTTAGATGCTGCTTCTAATAGAGGAGTAGATGAAATGTCTAATCTTCTTGCTCAAGCGAACTATACCCCTGTTGTTGGTAGGTTCAAAGTGTTCCTAGTTGATGAAGTGCATATGCTTACTAACCATGCTTTTAATTCTATATTAAAAACATTAGAAGAACCGCCAGATCATGTGAAATTTATTTTTGCAACAACTGATCTTCATAAGATTCCAATAACAGTGCTTTCTCGTTGTTTATGCTTTAATTTGAGAAAGATGTCAGATAATTATGTAATAAAACAATTGTCGATAATATTATCAAATGAAAAAATATCGGTCGACGCTGCATCATTAGCAATGATCGCGAGGTTAGCGAAAGGTTCTATGCGAGATGCGTTGTCGTTAACTGATCAAGCTATATCTTATGGAGATGGTGTAATCAATATAGTTGCTTTAAGAGAAATGTTCGGTATGGTGGATTCAGCAAAGGTTATTCATCTTTTGCAATCTATTTTATCTAATGATGTGAAGTCATTAATAAATATAGCTGATAATGTAATTGATAGTGGCTTTTCATATGAAATTTTTTTGTCAGATTTAGCAATTTTGTTATCTAAGGTTGCTATTGTGCAACATTTTTCAGAGTCAGAAATTAATGATCAAGATTTAATTTCTTTTAAAGATAATATTCCTCCAGATTTGATTCAACTATTATATACAGTAGTAAATCATAGTTTTCAAGAATTGACACAATCTCCAGATCAATATGCTGGTTTCTTGATGATTTGTTTTAGATTGTTATCTTTAGCATCACAATTTAGTGAAAGTTTTATTAATGAATCATTACCAGAATCGAATAAAAAGGGTGAAATTTATAACAACTCTAGACAAGAATCTTCTAATGATATTTCTATTAATAATCAGAATGATTTGTCTTCATTGAAAAATATTACGGATCTTCAGATTGTTGAAGATAAAAATTCCAGAAAATTAGAAAAAAGAAATATAAATGTTGATTTAACATCATTTACTAATAATGACTGGTTAGATCTTGTTCCTACTTTATCTCTTCATGGTTTTGCTCTTGAGTTGGCTAGACAAAGCGAATTTGTAAAGGCATTTGATAATAATTTTAAAATTAGAGTTTCTATTCCTACATTAGCTAGCCATGAAAATAAATTACGTTTACAGGCAGTTTTAAGTGAATATTTTGATATGTCTATCAAATTAGATATATTGGTTGGTAATACTGGAAATGAAACAGTACATGCTTACTCTCAGGCAAAACAGCTTTATAAAAAAAAACAACTAGAACAACTTGTTAATAATGACTCTTTTGTAAACGAAATAGTTACAACTTTGGATGGTGACATTATTGTTGATTCTATTTCTAAGTTAGATTAACGTTTTTATAATGACAATATTAAATATTAACATGTCAATTTTAAGGTCTATATATTATGAAAAATCAAATTGCAGGATTGATGCGACAGGCACAGCAAGTACAAGAAAATATGAAAAAAGTGCAAGATTCTTTAGCTGAGATAGAAGTTGAAGGATCTTCTGGTGGTGGGTTGGTAACTATTTGTATGACTTGTAAATATGATGTTAAGAAAATTAAAATAGATCCAATTTTGTTGTCTGAAGATAAAGATATGCTCGAAGATTTGTTAGCAGCTGCTTTTAATGATGCTGTACGTAAAGCAGAGCAATTATCGCAAGAAAAAGTTTCTGCTATTACTGCAGGTTTTCCAATGCCAGCTGGTATGAAATTTCCTTTTTAGGATAATTATTTATTAAATAGTCGTATTGGTTTATGAGATATATTTATGGAAGAGCATCAAACAAGTGAACCTGAGCCTTTAATTAATCTAATTAAGGCTTTAAAACGGCTTCCTGGAATAGGAATCAGGTCAGCAAGGAGAATAGCTTACCATTTGATGCAATATGACTTAAAAGGTGCAAATTTACTGAGTATTGCTTTGTCAGAAGCTGCTAGTAATTTACAGCATTGTGTTAGTTGTAATAGTTTTTCTGAAACAGACTTATGTGTTACATGTTCTAGTTCTTTCAGAGATAAAAGTTTATTGTGTATAGTTGAAACTCCGTCTGATCTTATAAATCTAGAAGCAAGTCATGGTTATAAGGGTTTATATTATGTGCTAATGGGTAGAATATCGCCATTGGATGGTATTGGTCCAAAAGAATTAAATTTTCATAAAATTTCTGAAAGAATAAATAAAGGTGGCATAGAAGAAGTTATCATTGCTACTGGATTTACTGCTGAAGGTGAAACCACAGCACAGTTTTTAATTGATATGTTGCTACCTTTTGGTGTCAAGACTAGTCGTTTGGCAAGAGGAGTTCCTGCAGGTAGCGAATTGGAATACATAGATGCAGGAACTATAGCTTGGGCCTTAATGGATCGTAAATCTAATTTATAAATATCTTTTTATTGCAAATTTTTTTGAATTATTTCTTCAAGAGAAAGAACATCTTTGATAAAGATTCTTATTCCTTCTGATAGTTTCTCGGAGGCCATTTGATCTTCATTAATCATCGATCTAAATTCAATTTCAGAAATATATTTTGTATTGAGTGGTTTGATAAGATTATCTGATTTTAGCTGAGGAATAGTATTTCCTGGAGTATTTTCTAATTTTGTAATCAATTCTGGACTTATTGTTAAGAGATCACAACCAGATAAAGCTAAAATTTGATGGATATTTCTAAAACTTGCACCCATTATTTCTGTTTTGATTCCTAGAGATTTATAATAATTATAAATTGTTACAACTGATTTTACTCCAGGATCATTTTGGCCCTGATTTTTTTCTTCATTCCAATTAGATCCAGTATGGTTCTTATACCAATCATAAATCCTACCAACAAAAGGAGATATTAATGTTACTTTTGCTTGTGCACATGCTATTGCTTGTGTTAAAGAAAAAAGTAGCGTTAAATTGCAATGTATGCCTTCTAATTCAAGAATTTCTGCTGCTTTAATACCTTCCCATGTTGCGGCAATTTTTATTAAAACTCTTTCTTTTTTAATACCTGCTTTTTCATATAGATTAATCAAGTAACGAGCTTTTTCTATGGTTGCTTTTGTATTGAAAGATAGTCTTGCATCCACTTCTGTAGATACTCTTCCAGGTATTATTTTTAATATTTCTCTACCAAAAGATACAGTTATGTTGTCAGCTATCTCGGATAAAGACATATGTTTACAATGTTTAATTGTATTTACTAGGACATGATTATATTCTTCTTTTTTTATTGCTTTTAATATTAATGAAGGATTTGTTGTTGCATCAATTGGTTTCAAAGTTTTTATTTCTTCAAAGTTTCCTGTGTCAGCAACAACTACAGTATATTTTCTTAGTGATTCTAGTTGATTATGCATGATAATAAATTTCAAAAAGTAGTTTTTAAATTAAAATTAGAATAATATATAAAGAGATGTTAAAAATTATGTTGTTTTTATAAATATTAAGTGAATGTACAACAGTAATAGCTGATTGTCGATACTAAAAATACTAGGGTTTATCGTGTTTTCTCAACTTTTTAAATATAGAAGTAAGTTTTCACCAGCAATATTGGCTTTATCTTGTGGTGAAGTTTTTAAAGGTATATCTATAGGAGCTCCTGGATATGCAGTTGCAGAAGTTGTTTTTAATACATCTATGACTGGTTATCAAGAGATTCTTACAGATCCTAGCTATAAGGGCCAAATAGTCACTTTAACTTATCCTCACATAGGGAATACTGGAGTTAATAATGAAGATGTTGAATCAAGTCAAATACATGTTTCAGGTTTGATCATACGTAGTTGCCTTAATAGAGTTTCTAACTTTCGATCTAAGCAGTCGTTGCCTGACTATTTGAAAAACAATGGAATTGTTGCTATTTCAGATATTGATACTAGAAAATTAACTCGTATTCTGCGAGATGGAGGTTCTCAGGGTTCATGTATTCTTGTTGGGGATGATGTTGATAAAGCTATCAAATTAGCTAAAAGCTTTTCTGGTATGGAAGGCCAAGACTTGGCTAAAACTGTCTCTAGAAAAACAAAAGAGTCGTGGAATGAAAGTGTTTGGCAGTTAGGAAAAGGTTTTTCTAATATTAGCCAATCAAAATTTCGAATTGTTGCTTATGATTTTGGGGTTAAAAGCAACATTTTAAGACTTTTGGTAGATCGTGGTTGTGATGTTACTATAGTTCCAGCACAAACTAGTGCATCAGATGTCATCAATTTAAACCCAGATGGAATATTCTTATCAAATGGGCCAGGTGATCCAGAGCCTTGTGATTATGCAATAGAGTCAATCAAAGTATTTCTAGACAAAAAGATACCAGTATTTGGTATTTGTTTAGGGCATCAATTAATGGCATTGGCTTTAGGAGCGAAGACTATCAAGATGAAGACAGGGCATCATGGGGCTAACCATCCTGTCCAAGATATTCAGTCAAAGAAAGTTTTTATTACTAGTCAAAATCATGGTTTTGCTGTTGATGCTGATACATTACCAAAAAATGCTAGAGCAACTCATATTTCATTATTTGACGGATCTTTGCAGGGCTTTGAGTTACTAGATCGTCCTGCATTTTGTTTCCAAGGTCATCCAGAGGCTAGTCCTGGACCTGTAGATATTGCTATTTTATTTGATAAATTTATTACTCTAATGTCCTCAAGAAAATAAAGGTTGTAAAATGCCAAAGCGTAAAGACCTAAAAAGCATTCTTATTATTGGAGCTGGCCCTATAGTTATAGGACAAGCTTGTGAATTTGATTATTCTGGAGCGCAAGCTTGTAAAGCGCTTAAAGCTGAAGGATTTCGTACTATTTTAGTTAATAGTAATCCTGCCACTATTATGACAGATCCAGAGACTGCTGATGTAACTTATATAGAACCTATAAATTTTCAAGCTCTAGAAAAAATTATAGAAAAAGAAAGACCTGATGCTTTGCTACCTACTATGGGTGGTCAGACAGCATTGAATTGTGCTTTAGATTTAGCGCATCATGGTATTTTAGATAAATACAATGTTGAGTTAATTGGAGCAAATGCTGCTGCAATTGAAAAAGCTGAAGATCGTCAAAAATTTAAGCAAGCCATGACAAATATAGGGTTAGAATCTGCTAAATCAGGTATGGCCCATAGTATGGAAGAGGCTTGGAATATTCAACGCAATATTGCCTCATCAGGTACTTCTGCTTTTCCTGTTGTAATACGTCCTAGTTTTACAATGGGAGGTTCAGGAGGTGGTATTGCTTACAATGCAGAAGAATTTGAAGATATTTGTCTTAGAGGTCTAGAAGCTTCTCCTACGAATGAACTTTTAATAGAAGAATCTTTGCTTGGTTGGAAAGAATTTGAAATGGAGGTAATTCGTGATAAGGCAGATAATTGTATAATAGTATGTTCCATAGAAAATTTGGACCCAATGGGTGTTCATACTGGTGATTCTATTACAGTGGCTCCTGCACAGACGTTGACAGATAAAGAATACCAAATTATGAGGAGTGCTTCTATCGCGGTTTTGCGTGAAATAGGAGTGGATACAGGTGGATCTAATGTGCAATTCGCTGTAAACCCTAAGAATGGTCGGATGGTTGTTATAGAAATGAATCCTAGAGTTTCAAGATCATCTGCTTTGGCTTCGAAGGCAACAGGTTTCCCTATAGCTAAAATCGCTGCATTGCTAGCTGTTGGGTATACTCTTGATGAGTTGAAGAATGATATAACTGGTGGTTTAACTCCAGCTGCATTCGAGCCTTCTATTGATTATGTTGTAACAAAGGTTCCACGATTTGCTTTTGAGAAGTTTCCAACAGCTAATTCCAGATTGACAACACAGATGAAGTCAGTTGGTGAAGTTATGGCGATTGGTAGAACTTTTCAGGAATCATTCCAAAAAGCTCTTAGAGGTTTAGAGGTTGGTGTAGATGGTCTGAATCAGAAAACAGTCGATTGTGAAACCTTACAAGTAGAACTTGGAGAGCCTGGTCCTGAAAGGATATGGTATGTTGCTGATGCTTTCGCTCAAAAATGGACAGTAGATGAAGTACATAATATCACGAAGATAGATCCATGGTTTTTAGATCAAATAAAAGAAATAGTGGATATAGAACTATCACTAGAAAATTATAATCTAGCTGATTTAGATTATAATACTTTATTTGAATTAAAAAGGCGTGGTTTTTCTGATTCTCGTATAGGTTACTTACTAGATTCATCTGAGTATGAAATAAGAAAATTACGTCATGAATTAGGAATTATTCCTGTATATAAAAGAGTTGATACATGTGCCTCTGAGTTTTCTACAAATACAGCCTACATGTATTCTACTTATGAAGACGAATGTGAATCTAATCCTTCAGTTGATAAACAAAAAGTTATCATTTTAGGAGGTGGTCCTAATAGAATCGGTCAAGGTATTGAATTTGATTATTGTTGTGTACATGCTTCTCTTGCTTTAAGAGAAGATGGTTATGAAACAATAATGATTAATTGTAACCCTGAGACTGTTTCTACAGATTATGACATTTCTGATAGGCTATATTTTGAGCCTTTGACATTAGAAAATGTGTTAGAGATTGTTAGTAAAGAAAATCCTATTGGTGTAATAGTTCATTATGGTGGGCAAACTCCATTAAAATTAGCGAAAGCTTTAGAAGCTAATGGTGTTCCAATAATTGGCACAAGTCCAGAATCTATTGATATAGCAGAAGATAGGGAAAGATTTCAAAAATTGTTAAATAAAATTAACTTAAGGCAACCTCCAAATCGTACTGCTAGAACCGAATCTGAGGCTATAGCTTTAGCTGTAGAAATAGGTTATCCATTAGTTGTTCGTCCTAGTTATGTTCTAGGAGGAAGAGCTATGGAAATTGTGCATGAGCAAAATGATCTTGAGAGATATATGAGAGACGCAGTAAAAGTCAGTAATGATTCTCCAGTATTATTAGATAGGTTTTTAAATCATGCTACAGAAGTAGATGTAGATTGTTTATCTGATGGATCTAATTTTTTTATAGCCGGGGTAATGGAGCATATAGAACAAGCAGGTGTTCATTCTGGTGACTCTGCATGTAGTTTACCTCCTTATTCTCTTTCAGAAGAAATAATTTCTGAGATAAAAGCTCAAACTGGATTAATAGCTAAATCTTTAAATGTTAAAGGATTAATGAATATTCAGTTTGCAGTACAAGATGGTGATGTCTATGTATTAGAAGTAAATCCTAGAGCTTCTCGTACAGTTCCTTATGTATCAAAGTCTACTGGGTTACAATTAGCTAAAGTGGCCGCTAGAGTAAAAGTTGGTAAGAGCTTAGTGGATCAGAATGTTTTAAATGAAATTAGTCCTGATTATTTTTCTGTAAAAGAAGCGGTTTTCCCATTTGCTAAGTTTCCTGGAGTAGATACTATTCTTGGTCCTGAGATGAAGTCAACAGGTGAAGTTATGGGTGTTGGCAAAACATTTGGCGAGGCTTATGTAAAAGCTCAGTTAGGAGCTGGGGTAAAATTACCTAATTCTGGTAGTGCATTTATTAGTGTTAGAGATCAGGATAAAAATATAGTTGTTGAAATCGCTAAGGGTTTATATCAGCTTGGTTTTCAGCTATTAGCTTCTAAGGGTACTGCTCAAAAAATAATTGATGCTGGCCTACCTGTCAAAATCGTAAATAAGGTTAATGAGGGTCGTCCTCATATTGTAGATATGATTAGAAATGGTGAGATTTCTTTAGTTGTTAATACAGTAGAAGAAAGGAGAAATGCTATTGCCGATTCTAGAATGATTCGTATTCAGTCGTTAGCTAATAGAGTTACATGTTTCACAACGGTATCTGGAGCTAGAGCAGCTGTTCAGGGTATGCATTACCTAAGAGGTTCTTCAGGAATGCAAGTTTATTCTTTACAAGAATTACACGCTTCTTTGCTAAAATAGCTATATTTCATATGGACCTATTGTAAACAATTTATTGCAATAATATTTAAAATTGTAGATAATAGTAGGCAAAACCCCGGTTCTTATATGAATCGGGGTTTTGTATTTATGATGATTTATGTTCATAAGTTAATAATTTTATAGGAAAATATATATGTCTACGATTCCTCTTACAGTGAAAGGGGCAGAATCTTTGCGTAAAGAATTACATAAATTGAAAACAGAGGAAAGGCCATCAGTAATTAACGCAATAGCTGAGGCTCGTTCACATGGAGATCTTTCAGAGAATGCAGAATACGATGCAGCTCGTGAACGTCAAGGTTTTATTGAAAGTCGTATTGCTAATTTAGAATCAATTATTTCGAATGCTCAAATCATTGATCCTACAAGCATTATATCAGAAGGAAGAGTGGTTTTTGGAGCTACTGTTTGTATCGAAGATACGGCTTCTCATAAAAGACATTCTTATCAAATAGTTGGTGATGCTGAAGCTGATATTAAATTAAATTTAATATCTATTTCTAGCCCAATGGCTAGAGCAATGATAGGTAAAGAAGAAGGAGACATAATCTATGTAAAAGCGCCATCTGGAGATTATGAATATGAGATTATAGAAATCAATTATGTTTAGATATAAATTTTTCTTGCAAATAAAATTTATATCTAATTTTGAGGCAAAAGTATATTTCTAGTTTTAGAAATTTTTTTGCCATATTTTATATGGAAGATTGTTCTTTTAAGTTATTTTTTTTATAAATAACACAAGTTTTTCCTACTTGTTGAATTAGTTGGCATTGAATATTTTTGCATATGGCATCTATAATTTGGAGCCGTTCTGGTTTTTCTTTCCCATGTATTTTTAATTTTATAAGCTCATGTGCTTTGATTGTAGAGTTAATTTCTTTCAGAACTTCTTGTGTAATTCCTTTGTATCCTATTATTACTGTAGGTTTTAATTTATGGGCAAGATTATTTAATTTGGTTTGTTGAATGTTAATGGAATTTTTATTCATATATGTTTGAGGTCTTATAAAATAATGTCAAAATATAAATCATCTAAGAAATGGGTAAAAGAGCATATTGCAGATCCTTATGTAAAGCTTGCACAAAAATTTGATTATCGAGCACGTTCAGCATTCAAACTAATCGAGATAATAGAAATACTAAAAATAAATTTTGCAAGTAATAAGGTAGTAGTAGATTTAGGCTCTTCTCCAGGCAGTTGGTCTCAGGTAATGCGTAACAAGATGATTCTACCAAATGGTAACATAAATGGAAGAATTATTGCATTAGATATATTGGCAATGGATCCGATTCCTGGTGTTGATTTTGTACAAGGAGATTTTAGAGATATAAAAATCCAAGAAATATTAAAAAATACTTTATATAATCAATTGGTGGATATTGTAATTTCTGATATGGCCCCCAATTTAACAGGTATTGCTAGTGCAGATAGTGCAAGAATTCAAGATATTTGTGAATTGGCTATGAGTTTTTCTTTGGATAATTTAAAAAGTAATGGTCTTATGATAGTCAAAACTTTTCATGGTTCTGGTTTTTCACAAATTGTGTCTTTATACAAGAAGTTTTTTAAAAAAGTTATGGAGTTTAAACCTAAAGCTTCTCGTGATAAGTCATCAGAAACTTTTTTAATAGCACAAAATCTCAAGTAAGCAGATTAATTATTTAAAAAAAACATTAATTTTTAATTAAAACCATTATTCCTATATGTTTTGAATGATATAATCATAACTAGTATAATATATCTGATATGTTTGTTTCTTAATTTTTAGAATTTTTATTTTATATTGAATCTCTCTTAAGAGGTTTAATGTAGCTAATTTTGTAATTGTAAGCAGGAGTTCTACTTTGAATAGTTCTTTTTCAAAAGTTACAGTATGGATAGGAATAGCCCTAGTACTTTTTACTGTATTTAAACATTTTGACGGACGTAGTAGGTTTCAAGAGAACTATACCTATACTCATTTTATGGATGATGTTCGTTCAGGACATATTAAAAAAGTCGAAGTACAAGGAGATATTTTACGTGTGTTGTCTGACAATGGAAGAATATACTCTCTAGTATCTCCTGGAGATTTATGGATGGTCTCTGATTTATTGAAAAATAATGTTCAGGTTGTGGCTAAACCTAGAGAAGAACCTTCATTTCTAGTAAGTGTTTTTGTTTCATGGTTTCCTATGCTTTTATTGATAGGTATTTGGGTATTTTTTATGAGACAAATGCAAGGTGGTGGTAAGGGAGGGGCTTTTAGTTTTGGTAAATCTAGAGCAAAAATGCTAGACGATTCTAATAATAATACTACATTTGCTGATGTGGCTGGATGTGATGAAGCAAAGGAAGAGGTTCAGGAATTAGTTGATTTTTTAAAAGAACCAACTAAGTTTCAAGTTTTAGGAGGACGTATTCCTAAAGGTGTTTTAATGGTTGGTTCTCCTGGAACTGGAAAAACATTATTGGCTAGAGCGATAGCAGGTGAAGCTAAGGTTCCGTTTTTTAGTATTTCTGGATCAGATTTTGTCGAAATGTTTGTTGGTGTTGGTGCTTCTCGTGTAAGAGATATGTTTGAAAATGCGAAAAAGCATGCTCCATGCATAATTTTTATTGATGAAATAGATGCAGTAGGCAGACAACGAGGTGCAGGTGTAGGTGGTGGTAATGATGAAAGAGAACAAACTCTTAACCAAATGTTGGTTGAAATGGATGGATTTGAAACAGGTCAAGGTGTTGTGGTTGTCGCTGCAACTAATAGACCTGATGTTTTAGATCCAGCACTACTTAGACCTGGTCGTTTTGATAGACAGGTAGTTGTTCCTTTGCCTGATATTAGAGGTAGAGAGCAAATATTAAATGTACATATGAAACAAGTTCCTTTATCTGATGATGTAGATTCTTCTATTATAGCTCGTGGAACACCAGGTTTTTCGGGCGCTGATTTAGCTAATTTAGTTAATGAGGCAGCTTTATTTGCAGCTAGAAGAAATGCAAAAAAAGTAGAAATGCAGGATTTTGAAAAAGCCAAAGATAAAATAATTATGGGTTCAGAAAGAAAATCTATTGTTATGCCAGAAGATGAACGTCGCAATACTGCTTATCATGAATCTGGTCATGCTGTTGTAGCAAAATTTTTGCCAAAAACAGATCCCGTCCATAAAGTTACCATCATTCCTAGAGGTCTAGCTTTAGGAGTAACTATGCAATTGCCAGAGCAAGATCGTTATAGTATGGATAAAAATCGTTTGTTGAATATGATTTCAGTATTATTTGGTGGTCGTATTGCTGAGGAAGTATTCATGAATCAAATGACTACAGGAGCATCTAATGATTTTGAAAGAGCCACCTCTATTGCCAGAGATATTGTTACTAGATATGGAATGTCTAAAGAATTAGGCCCAATGATATATGCTGATAATGAAAATGAGGTTTTTTTAGGTCGTAGTGTTACTAAGACAATACATGTTTCTGAAGCTACTATGCAAAAAGTTGATAATGAGATTAGAAAGATTATAGATGAACAATACAATGTTGCAAGAAGTATTATAGAGTCTAATCATGATGTTGTAGAAAATATGGCTTTAGCATTGTTAGATATGGAAACAATTAATGCAGATCAGATTGATGCGATTGTTTCTAGAAAGGTAACCAAGAATGATAGTGGCAAGATTGTATTTATTGATTCTAGTAAAGATAATTCTTGATGTTTTTTATTAATCTATAGTTTTTAGTTTATTTTTATGAGCTTGACTGATAAAAAAATTAGGTGCGGGCGTTTTATTATTGATTATTCAAATCCTGTTGTTATGGGTATCTTAAATGTTACCCCTGATTCTTTTTCTGATGCTGGTAAATATTACTCGTATAAAAATGCTATATCTCATGCTGAAAAAATGATTGATGAAGGGGTAGATATAATAGATATAGGAGCTGAATCGACAAGGCCTGGTTCTTTGCCAGTGCCAAAAGATGAGGAACTAAGACGTTTATTGCCTGTAATTAAGTGTTTGTTGAAATATAATATTCCTTTGTCTATAGATACTTATAAACCAGAAGTTATGCAAGTTGTCTTGGATGAAGGAGTGGATTTAATAAATGACGTATATGGTTTTTGTTCATCCAAGGCTATGGATGTAGTTTCATCTTATGATTGTGGCCTTTGTGTAATGCATATGAAAGGAGATCCTTTTAATATGCAGGACAATCTTCTCAACATTGATATCGTTAGTCATATTTATAACTTTTTTAATAGAATTATTGATAAATTCATTAGTAAAAAAATAAGTTTGGATAGAATAATATTAGATCCAGGCATAGGATTTGGTAAAGATTTTTATCAAAATCTTATCTTGATAAAACAACTAGAGAACGTTCGTTATAATAGTTTACCTATTTTGGTAGGTTTGTCGAGAAAATCATTTATAGGTAGTATTACAGGTCATGACTCATCAAATCGTTTAATCGGTAGTATATCAGCTATGTTAGCATCTATTGTATATGGGGCGAATTTCGTGAGAGTTCATGATGTTGCTGCAACTAGAGAAGCTATTAAAGTGTGGCAAGCTATAAATCAGAGTTCTTGATTTATGTATAAAAATAAATATTTTGGTACAGATGGAATCAGAGGCCTAGTCGGTGGTTCATTGATAAATATTGAGTTTGCTTTTAAACTAGGTTTTGCTGCTGGTATCGTTTTTGCTGATAGGTACAATAATTGTAATAAGGCAGTTGTTATTACTAGAGATACTAGATCTTCTAGTAATATGTTGGAATCTGCTATACAAACTGGTTTTTTAGCTTCAGGTATAGATGTTCTGGTAGCAGATTCAGATCCTATGCCTACTTCTTCTGTATCTTTTCTTGTAAAGTCTTTAAATGTTTTAGCTGGTGTTGTTGTCAGTGCTTCCCATAACCCATATTATTATAATGGATTTAAATTTTTTTCCTATGATGGTTTTAAAATTTCGGAAGAAATAGAGATAGAAATAGAGCGTAGAATAGATGAATGTAAACCAGAACTTAATCAGAATAATAAATTTGGACAATTGAGATTTCTAAAAACTTCTGTAGATCAGTATATTCAATTTTGCCAAGCAAGTTTTCCTGATAATCTAAGTCTTAGAGGATTGAAGATTGTTGTTGATGCTGCAAATGGTTCTGCTTATAAGATAGCGCCAACTATATTTAAAAGTCTTGGTGCTGAAGTTTATTCGGTAGGAGTAGCTCCTAATGGTTTTAATATAAATGATGGAGTAGGCTCTTTATCTACACAACTTCTATCAGATACAGTGATAAAAAATAAAGCAGATTTAGGGATAGCTTTAGATGGTGATTCAGATAGAGTAAAAATTTTGGATTCAAAAGGTACTGAGTTTGCTGGAGATGAACTATTGTATGTAATAGTCAAAGATCGTTTGTTTTTTAATAAAGTTGAAGGTGTAGTTGGAACTTGTATGACTAACTATGGCTTTGAATTACAGATGAAGAAATTAGGTATTGGTTTTGCTAGAGCAAATGTTGGTGATCGCAGTGTTACTGAACAGTTGAAGAAGAGAGGCTGGTTATATGGTGGGGAGAATTCTGGCCATATAGTTTGTTTGGATTGTCATACTACCGGAGATGGGATAATAGCTGCGTTGCAAGTACTGGCTGCTATAGTAAGATCACAGAAAGATTTATCGAATATACTATCCGATTTATATATGTATTCACAAAAAATTATCAATATCCCTTGGGATACTACTCTTGATTGGGAAGAACATAATTCTTTAAAATCTATTTTTGAAATAGTTAAGAAGGAATTAGATGGAAGAGGTCGAATTCTGATAAGGAAATCTGGAACAGAACCGGTTTTGCGTGTTATGGTAGAGGCTGAAGAAATGAATATTGTGGAAGAAAGTATTTCCAAAATTATTTCCTATATCTGATGCTATTTTTAGATATATTCTGATATTAATAATTTTAAATATTATTGTTTAAAGTTTATCAAACGAGCTATACTCGTAAAATTAATCGTAATGATTGTTCTGTAAGAAATATATGCTAAATTCTTTTTCTAAAGATTCTTTATTTTTGAATAGAGATCTATCATTTTTAAAATTTAATTCACGTGTTCTTCATCTTGCAGAAAGCTCAAGTTACCCTCTTCTAGAACGTTTGAAATATGTTTGTATAGTCAGTCTAAATTTGGATGAGTTTTTTGAGATAAGGATAGCCTCATTAAAGGAGCAGCAAAGATTACATTCAGATTTGGATAGTAGTGATGGACTAATGTTATTTGAAGATTTTTTTAGAATACAGCAAGAAATTCATTCTATAGTAGATAAACAATATGATATTCTTCAAAATTATATTGTGCCTGAATTATTATTAAATGATGTCTCTATTCCGTATATTTTTGATTGGAATGAAGATCAAAGAAAATGGGCAAAAGAAGTTTTTATTAAAGAAGTAATGCCTTTATTAACTCCAATAGGTTTGGATCCTGCTCATCCTTTTCCTATGGTTTATAATAAAAGTCTTAATTTTATAGTTTCATTATCAGGGATAGATGCATTTGGTAGGCAAGCTTCTATCGCTATTGTACAAATGCCAAAAGCATTGCCAAGATTAATAAAAATGCCTATAACTATATCTAATTATAAATATAGTTATGTGATGCTGACATCTTTATTGAAAGCGTTTATAGGGGAGTTATTTCCAGGATTGGTAATTAATGGTTGTTACCAATGGAGGGTCACAAGAAATAGTAATTTGTTTGTTGATGAAGAAGAAGTGACTAATCTAAGATTAGCATTACAAGGTGAGTTATCTCAAAGACATTTTGGAGCTGCAGTAAGGTTAGAAATAGATGAGTCAACTCCTGATTTTTTAAAATCTTTTTTACAAAAAGAATTCTCTTTATCTTCATACGACCTTTATAAAGTGAAAGGACCAGTTAATATTTCTAGACTTATTCAAATTTGTAGTATAAAAGAACTACAGCATTTAGCATTTAAAGCGTATGTTCCGTCTATACCTACTCCATTTCGCTTAGCAAAAGATAAACCTAATATATTATTCAATTTTTTGAAAAAACAAGATGTTTTACTTCATCATCCATATCAATCTTTTCAACCCGTTATTGATTTTTTAACAGCAGCTTCCTTAGATCCTGAAGTCGTTGCTATTAAACAAACTATCTATCGTACAGGTGAAGATTCAGAATTAATGAAAATTCTATTATTAGCTGCTCGTATGGGCAAGGAAGTAACAGTAGTGGTGGAGTTGATGGCTAGATTTGATGAGCAGACAAATATTAACTGGGCAGCTAAGTTAGAAGAGGTCGGGGCTCATGTCGTTTATGGTGTTGTTTCTTATAAAACTCATGCTAAAATGGCCCTGGTTTTACGTAGAGAAAAAGGTCTATTGAATAGATACGCTCATTTGAGCACAGGTAACTATCATCCTCATACATCTAATTCATATACAGATTTTGGTATTATTACATCTGATCCTAGATTATGTGAAGATGTTGATAAAGTTTTTTTTCAACTTACAGGACTTGGATCACGTTTGCCAATGAATTATCTTTTATGTTCTCCTTTTACTTTGCATGATGGAATTATTTCGATGATAAGAAAGGAAACTGAAATATCAAATAAAGGTAGAACAGCAAAAATAATGGCTAAAATGAATTCTTTATTGGAGCCAGAGATAATAAAAGAGCTTTATAAAGCTAGTGAATCTGGCGTTCAAATAGATTTAATTGTTAGAGGAGTATGTGCTTTAAGGTCTGGTGTTCCAGGTTTATCTGAAAATATAAGAGTTCGTTCTATTTTAGGAAGATTTTTAGAACATTCTAGGGTTTTTTATTTTTATTCAGATGGTGAGGAAAAGTTATTTTTATCATCTGCAGATTGGATGGAAAGAAATTTTTTCAGAAGAGTAGAAGTTGCATTCCCGATTATGAATGTTAGTATAAAGAAAAGGATTATAGAAGAAGCTTTTTCTTATGGATTAAAGGAGAATGAATTTGCTTGGGAGCAGTGTGATGGTGAGTATTTTAAAGTATTAAATCATGAAAATGAATTAAGCTTTAGCTCTCAAAATTATCTTATGGATATTTTTAGGTCATAAAAATATGTTTTTATAAAAAATTTGACATTTTCATTAAATATTGAGATAATTAAAATTGATGATATTTTCGGGGCGTAGCGCAGCCTGGTAGCGCATCTGCTTTGGGAGCAGAGGGTCGTGAGTTCGAATCCCACCGCCCCGACCATATTTTTAATTTATTAAATCTTTAAATTTTTGGCCGTTTTTGTCTTTTTCTGAAATAATAGGATATTCATTAATTGGCCAACTAATATTTAATGTCTCATCATTCCAAACAATACATCTTTCTAAATTAGGTTGATAAAATTCAGTTGTTTTGTACAGTATTATGGCTTTTTGAGATAGAACTAAAAAGCCATGAGCAAATCCTTCTGGTATCCAAAGTTGTTCTCTGTTTGATGATTTTAATATAGTACTTTCCCATTTTCCAAATGTTGAAGACTTAGTTCTCAAATCAACTACAACATCAAATATTTTGCCATGTAGAACTTGAATAAGTTTCGCTTGTGGTCTTATAGTTTGAAAGTGTAATCCTCTTAAGACATTATGTTTTGATATCGAGCAATTATCTTGAACAAAACTATAATCTTTATTCACAAGTTTTTGAAATTTTAATGAATTAAAACTTTCAAAAAAAGATCCTCTTGTATCTCTAAAAATTTTTGGTTTTATAATTAACAAATTTTTTATAGTTAATGATTTAGTGATCATGTTTTTTACTGTATGAAACTATTTCTTCGACAGTTTCATCTAGACAATTATTAAAGATAGGTAAATGGCTTGATAATTTATTAATATTTTTATTTTCTAATAAATAAGAGTGTTTTGGTCTAAGGACTCCATTATGAAATATGCTTTTTATTGGTATTATTTTGTTGCATTTTATATTAAATAATTTTTGCTTAGCTTTTTTTAAGAAAAGAAAGGCCAAGTCGTATCTATTAATAATATTGTTAATGCTTACATTATAAATTTCTGCTCCGTTTTTTTTATATAACTTCATTATTGCATTTACAGTTATTTCTGCTATTACTTTTGCCGATAATGGTGATCCATATTGATCATTTACTACTTCTATAGATTCTTTAATTTTGGATAACTTTAAAATTTTGTTTAGGAAATTGTTACCTTTTGCAGAAAAAATCCAGCTTGTTCTAAATATTAATGAATTGCAAGAACTATTAAGGATATATAAATCAGCTGCTAGTTTTGAATGTCCATATATATTTAAAGGGTTAGTAGAATCATATTCGCTATATCTTGCATTTTTTCTACCGTCAAAAACATAGTCACTGGAAAAATGAACTAGTAAGGATTTTTTATCTTTTATATATCTAACTATGCTTTTGACAGATTCATAATTTATTTTATATACTAATTCTGCATTTTGTTCTGCTTTATCTACATCTGTATATGCTACAGCATTTATTACTATATCTGGACAGATTGTTAGAAGTTTATAATAAATAGCTTCTGTGTAGATGAAATCTATATCTTTCCTATTCCAGTAAATTAATTCTATATTATCTATATTTATGAATTTCTTAAGTAATTCTTCTCCGAGTTGTCCTTTGCTGCCAATAATTATAACTTTCATATAATTTATTTAAATATGTTTCATTTTTTTTAAGTACCAATTTACAGTTTTATATATTCCAGATTCTGTTTTCTCTATAGGTTTCCATTGCATTGTCGTTTGAATTTTTGTTGAATCAAGCGAGTATCTTGTATCATGTCCTGGACGGTCATTTATAAATCTAATATTTGTTTTATAAGATTTACAATTTTTATTAGGATATATTTTATCTAAAATTTCGCATAATAAAATAGCAAGTTCTAGATTGGTTATTTCGTTATTAGCGCCAATATTATAGCTTTCTCCAGGAATGCCATATTTGATTATTTTGATTAGTGCATTGCAATGGTCTTTTACATATAGCCAATCCCTAATTTGTTGACCATCACCATATATTGGTACAATAGTATTTTGTATTGCTGATTTAATTATTTTTGGTATAAATTTTTCTGTATGTTGATATGGTCCATAATTATTTGTGCTAATAGTTATTATTATTGGAAAGTCGTATGTTTGGAAAAAGGACTGTGCTATATGATTGGCTGATGCTTTGCTGGCTGAATATGGATTGTTTGTTTTGTATCTACTATTTTCTGTAAAAGGTTTTTCATTTTCTTTTAATGATCCATAAATTTCATCTGTAGATATTTGTATAAATCTAAATTTTTCTTTTTTATCTTGGTTAGTATTTTCCCAATAGCATTTACAAGTTTCAATGAAATTGAGAAAATCCATTATATTGTTTTGAGCGAATATTTTTGGATTTGAAATTGATGTGTCCACATGAGTTTCTGCTGCAAAATTGATGATTACATCTGGTTGATATTTGTATAGTATCTTCTTTACCAGATTAATATTACCAATATTACCTTTTATAAATTTATAGTTTTTTGTAGGAAGATTTTGTATATTGTTGGAGGCATAACTTAATTTATCTAGATTTATTATTTTGCGAGTTTTAAAATTATTTATCCATATTTTTATAAAATTAGATCCTATAAATCCAGATCCCCCTGTAATTAATATAGTCATATTATTGATATAATTTATATATTTTTTAGAGTAAATTAAAGAATTTATTTCTACAACACTATCTTTTAGTTTTTTATTTTGTTAAAATTCTAATGTTTTATCAGATTATTGTGTATAGATTAAAGAATTAGCGGTAGTAGCTCAGCAGGATAGAGCACGAGCCTTCTAAGCCCGGGGTCGGGGGTTCGAATCCCTCCTACCGCGCCATATTTTATTATAATTATAAATTAGTTGTATAGGAATAGGTTTCTATAAATTTTTTACTTATATTTTTAATTCTGATAAGTGGTATTTTTGCTATCTATTGTTTTATTCAAGTTGGAATATGCTAATATTTTACTCTTGATGCAGAGGTGGTCGTAGCTCAGTTGGTAGAGTCCCGGATTGTGATTCCGGTTGTCGTGGGTTCGAGCCCCATCGACCACCCCAATTTGTATTAGAAAATTTTGGAGCCTTTGATGATGGCAAACCATGCAAATCCTATTTTTAGTGGTAGTATTGTAGCTTTAGTTACTCCTATGTTGCCTGATGGCACTTTTGATTTTGATTCATATCGTTCTTTGATTGATTGGCATATATCTGAAGGTACTGATGCTCTCGTTGTTGTTGGTACAACTGGAGAGTCTCCTTCTGTGTCTTTTGATGAGCATGCTGAATTGATTAAAGTTGCTGTAGAGCATTCTAATGGTCGCATACCTGTAATCGCTGGAGTCGGTGCTAATTCTACAAGTGAAGCTATTTATTTAACAGAACATGCCAAAAGAGTTGGTGCTCATGCTGGTTTATCGGTTGTTCCTTATTACAATAAACCTTCTCAAGAAGGAATATATAGACATTTTAAGATGATCGCAGAGTCTGTCGATTTACCTATTATTTTATATAATGTACCAGGAAGAACTGTAGCTGATATTAGCAATGAGACTGTTGTTAGATTATCTGAAATACCAGGTATTATTGGATTGAAAGATGCAACTGGGGATATAGCTAGGGGAGTGTTGTTGTTAAGAGAAATCCCTGATGGTTTTCAAGTTTTTAGTGGAGATGATCCTACTGCGGCGGCATTTATTATGTTAGGAGCGGCTGGAAATATTTCTGTTACAGCTAATATTGCTCCTAGACTTGTGCATGATTTATGTGAGGCAGCAAAAGCTGGGAATGTTGCTATGGTACGTCAACTTAATATGAAGTTATCCTTGTTGAATAAGGCTTTGTTTGTAGAGGCTAATCCCATACCTGTTAAATGGGCCTTGAGTGAGCTTGGTCTTACATCTTTAGGTTACCGTTTACCTTTAGTACCTTTGAGTGAATCAAATCATGCCTTTGTCAGAAAAGCAATGAAAGTAGCAGGTCTTATTTAGAAGAAATATCTAATTAATTTAATTGCTTTAGTTCAAAAAACTTATGATGGTCAATAATATCATAAGTTTTTTTGTTTTTTCTTATATGTTTAGTGATATATATTATTATGCTATGTATCACTGGTAATTATTTTTTGTATATTTTTTAGTTTGTTCAAGCTTTCTAATGGAGTTGTTTCATCTATATTTATATTTAAAATGATTTTTTTGAGTTTTTCATATTGCTGTATATCATAGTTAATAGTACTTGAACTTGGTTGTATATTATTTTTAGTGCTTGGTTTTTTTATTGAATTAAGTTTTTCTATAGATTTTCGTATTACTTCTCTTGGTAAGCCTGCTTTTTTTGCGACTTGTATCCCATAACTTTGATTTGCTGGTCCATTTTTCAGCTCATGTAAAAATACTAGGTTATCATCTGTTTCTATAGCACTCATGTGTACATTAGTTGCTTGTTTATAAACATGAGGTATTTTGGTTAATTCAAAGTAATGAGTTGCAAAAACAGTGAAAGATTTATTATGGTTTAATAGATAGTCAGCTATACCCCATGCGAGTGATATGCCTTCATTTGTAGACGTACCTCTACCTATTTCATCTATTAGTACCAAGCTGTTTTTATTGCTAGACGAAAGTATTACTGATGTTTCTGTCATTTCTACCATAAAAGTAGATTTTCCTCCTGATATGTCATCTGAAGCTCCAATTCTTGTAAAGATTCTATCAATTTTGCCAATTCGTGCTTTAGCTGCAGGTACAAAACTTCCTGCTCTTGCAAGAAGAGAGATCAAAGCGATTTGCCTCATATATGTAGATTTGCCGCCCATATTGGGCCCTGTTATTATAAGCATTTTTTGTTCATCATTAAGAACACAATCATTCGGAACAAATGTTTCTATATGAGCTTCTACTATTGGATGTTTTCCTGATTTGATTATTATTTCATTTTCATTACTTATAGTAGGGCATGTCCATTCATATATAAAGGCATGTTCTGCTAGAGCAGACAATACATCAAGCTCAGCAATTGCTTTCGCACATTCTATTAGATCTTTTATGTAGTTATTCAATTTATTTATTATTTCTTCATATAAATACTTTTCTCTAGATAAGGACTTTTCTCTGGCTGATAATATTTTGTCTTCCCATATTTTAAGTTCTGGAATAGTAAATCTTTCCACATTTTTTAGGGTTTGGATTCTTTTATAATGTGATGGAGCTTTTTCAATTTGACCTTTAGTAATTTCTATATAAAAACCATGTATTCGACTGAAAGATAATCTTAAATTATTAATGCCTGTCTTGATTTTTTCCCTTGATTCTAGCTCTTGCAAATATGTGCTTTCATTTTGAGAAATAGATCTTAATGTATCTAGTTCTTGATCAAAACCATCTGCTATTACATTTCCATCTTTTATAGAGTATGCTGGTTCAGGGATTATTGATTCATTTATTAAATCATATATTGATGTATCTATTATCAACTTTTCTTTGAGACTTATAATCTTTGCTGATTTTCTAATTGTAATTAATATGGAATTAATATGTGGTATGATTTTTATAGCATTTTTTATATAGATTAATTCTTTAGGACGAATTGATTTTAATGCTATTCTTGAGGTTATTCTTTCTAAATCTGGTATTTCTTTTAATAGATTATTAATTTTTTGTATAATACTATTATTTTCTGATTTATCTGTATTATTTCCCGATAGTAAACTATTTATACCTTCTTGCCTTAGTTGGATTTCTTTGTTATCAACCAGTGGGTTATGTAACCATTTTTTTAATAGTCGACTACCCATAGAAGTGTTACATCTATCTAAGTGAGAAAAAAGTGTTGGAGATTTTTCTCCATAGATAGTTTGAGTTATTTCTAAATTTTTTCTTGTGAATGGATCTAGAAAAACAAATTGTTTTGAATGTTCTATCTGTATTGTTTGGATATGTGATAAATCGTAAAGAGATTGCGCTTTATAAGCATATCTTAGGATGGCTCCAGCTGCTCCTATATATGATGAATTTGTTGATAAGCCAAAACTATCAAGTGACAATATTTCAAAATGATCTAATAGATGATTTAAGGCGTTTTCATAATCAAAATGCCATTTAGGGACTCTAGTATACGTAGCTTTGAAATCTTGAGTGTCAGTTAAATTATATTCTTCAGGTATAATTATTTCAGTTGGTGATAACCTATGTAATTCTGATTTTAGTTCTTGTAATGATTGACATTCTATTACCTTAAAATCACCATTTGCTAGGTTTAAATAAGAAATCCCTATTTCTTGTTTATTATGTTTATATGGATTAATAGCAACCATGGCGCTATCTGATTTAGATGGTAGTAGAGATTCTTCTGTTATAGTTCCAGGAGTTACAATTCTAACTATTTTTCTTTCAACTAGATTCGTTTTAGAATTGCTAAAATCGTTTATTTGTTCACAAATAGCTACAGATTCTCCTTGTTCTATAAGCTTTCCTAGATATTGCTCTAACGAGTTTGCTGGAATTCCTGCCATGGGTATAGGCATACCATTTATAAACCCCCTTTTTGTTAAATTAAGATTTAATAAAATGGATCCTTTTTCAGCATCTTCGTAAAACATTTCATAAAAATCTCCCATTCTGAAGAAAAGCAACATGTTTCCTGCTTCTTTTTTTATGGAAATATATTGTTGCATTAGTGGGCTTAACCCTTCTATTATGGTCGGCATTTTCATATAATGTATTTCGTAAGTGCTATTTCTGTTTATTTAATAATTTTCTCTTTTCATATAAATTTTTTTAACCAATTAGTATATTGATTAACCCATGATTCTATAAAATTCAAAGTATGTTTTTCATTAACTATGGATAATTCTGGATCAAAGATATTGTCATGGCATTGCAACATTAATTCTGGTGTTGGCATTATGATAACGCCTAATGATGATAGTATCTGTCTTAGATGATATTGTGCACAACATGTTCCAGATTTGCCAATAGATCCTCCAATGATAGCTGCTTTTTTATTTTTCCAAGAGTTTTGACCGTATGGTCTAGATATCCAATCTATTGCGTTTTTTAATGCTGCTGGTATAGATCTATTATGTTCAGGTGTTATAAATAGCACAAAATCTGTATTTATAATTTCATTTTTCAGTTTTGATATTTTTTCTGGAAATTGTTTCTCATAGTCTTCATTATATAAAGGCAAATCAGAAATTTTTATATATTTGAATATTAAATCTTTATATGAAATTTGTTCTACAGTTTTAGCTATTTTAGAATTTATAGAGTCTTTTTTTAAACTTCCTATGAAGACTGCTACTGTTATTTTTTGTGTGGTCATAATTAGTTATTTCATTTGTTTTTAATGATAGTTTATTTGTATAATTTGTAATTTTATCATGACTATAGATATTTCTGATAATACATGAGAAATCGATGATATGTCTTATTATATTGGTAAGAATAATTTTCAGGAGCTTTGTATGCTTATAATCAAATATTTTATGCTTAATTTGTTATTTTCGGCTTTTATTTTAGTTTTCGGTTGGTGGATTTCTTCAGTGATAGGTCGTTGGTTTGAAAGAGCAGTGGATCTATCAACTCATATAGATACTACTGTTGTTCCAATGTTAAAATCTTTGATTGTTTGGAGCATTAGAATATTTACATCAATTGCTGTTCTTTCTAGATTTGGGGTTCAAACTGCTAGTATAATAGCTGTTTTGGGAGCTGCAGGTTTAGCTATAGGACTTGCTTTGCAAGGAACATTACAAAATATAGCAGCAGGTATTATGTTGTTATTGCTTAGACCTATCAGAGTTGGAGAGTATATTTCTTTGAAAACCTCTGAAGAAGGAGTTATTCAAGAAGTAGGTTTATTTTTGACTAAAATTATTCAACCAGATGGTATTCATTTATCTTTGCCAAATAGCATGGTTTGGAACTCAACAATTACTAATTTTAGTCGTAATGCTACACGAAGATTAGATATACCAGTCTTTTTAAGATATGAGGATGATATAGAACTTGCTATTAAACTAATTATGGATGTTGTTTTATCGAATAAATATTTACTAAATGATCCAGAACCTTTAGTTAAAGTTGTCGATTTTAGAGAACTAGTAATTGTTGTTAAAATAAGAGCATGGTCTAATTCTACAACTTATTGGGATTTTCGATGGAGTTTATATAATGAAGTATGGAAAGTTTTAGGAAATAATGGCTTTAAATCGCCAATTGTTATTAAGGAATTAAGTAATTAATGATTTTTGATAATAGACTCCAAAATACCATGTAAAATATTTATTTCATTTTTTTTGATATTCGATCTTAATGCTAACTGTGTTAATTTAAGCATAAGATGTTTTGGTTTTAATGGGTTAAGAAAATTTATTTTTATAAGCACATTTTCTAATTTTTCTAAAAGAGTAATTATTTCTGAAATAGATGCTGGGTCATTATTTTTTTTATATGGAACTTGTTTTGTGATGTTTATATTTTGTTTCATAATTGTGTAATATGTTTCCCATGCAACTATTTGCAATGCATGTGATATATTTAGAGACTGGTATTCTGGATTAGATGGTATAGTACTAATACAATTGCATAGTGATATTTGTTGATTAGTTAACCCATGATTTTCTGATCCGAATACAAATGATATTTCTCTATTTGAGTTTATCAAATGTGAAATAGCTACTTTTATTGCATCTCTAATTTCATAAGAGTATAGATCAATTTTTCTATTATTTCTTGCTGTTAATGCTACTGAAAAAGATGTATTTGAGAGTGCTTCTTTTAGATTTTTACAAATTGCGATGTTTTTTAAAACATCCTGAGCGTTGCTTGCAAATTTAATAGCTTCATTATTTTCTGTAATTTTATAATTGTTAGTTCCTACAATTATTAACTTTTGAAAATTCATGTTTTTTAAAGCTCTTGCGGAAGATCCTATATTACCAGGATGACTAGGGTTAACTAATATGAAATTTATTTTTGAAAACATCTTGATTATTTATGTTATGGCTGGTTTTTTTGCATATACTATCTTATTTATATATGCTTGATAGGTTATTACATATATTATGTTTGTTTATTATAAAATCTATAGATTTTCTATATTAGCATTTATTAATTTAATTATGAATCCAATTTTAAATATTGCAATTAAGGCAGCTAGAAAAGCCGGTGCTATAATAAATCGTTCAAGCTTAGACTTGGAGAGAAATAATGTCTCTTCTAATTTACTTAATGAGTATGTAGCAGAAACTAGTCGTTTATCAGAACAAGCAATATCAGAAGTTTTATTGAATGTTTATCCAGATCATGATTTTATTGGTAAAAATAATAGTTTTGATCTCAATAAAGAGTTTAAATGGATTGTATGTGGATTAGATGGTTTAGAAAATTTTATTCATTGTTTTCCCTTTTATTCAATTTCTATAAGTCTTATGCACTATAGTAATATTGTGCAATCTGTTGTTTATGACCCTATTCGCAATGAACTGTTTACAGCAAGTAGGGGTGCAGGAACATTTTTGAATGATAGACGTGTTAGAGTGTCAGGAAAAAATCGTTTTAGTAAGTCCTTAATTTCTGTTCAAGATAATTTTGTAACTAATGATTCTCTTGGTTTTTTGCATAAAGCAATACAAAACTTATCTATTAGAAAGATAAATTCTTGTTCTTTGGCTCTTGCTTATGTTGCTTGTGGCAGGTTAGAGGCTTTTTTAGGTTCTAATTTAAGTATTTTTGATATGGCTGCTGGTGGATTATTATCCTCTGAATCTGGAGGATTAGTAGCTGATCATTATGGAGAACAAAATTGGTTTTATTCTGGTCAGATGTTGGCAGCAACACCAAAAATATTTGCTAAGATAGTTAATGCTCTACAAACACAAAATATAAATTATGACTAAGCATTTGGTTTCTTGTTTTGTTATATAATCTTATATTTTTAGTTGAAGTTAGAATGTTGATTTTAAGGAGGAAGATCTAATGGATTGGCTGCTGGATCCAACAGCATGGGTCGGCTTGCTTACATTGATAGTACTAGAAATTGTTTTAGGGATAGATAATCTAGTTTTTATTGCAATTTTAGTAGATAAGTTAACGCCTAAAGAACGAGATAAGGCACGTATCATAGGTCTTGGTATGGCCTTGTTTATTAGAATAATCTTTCTATCATGTATGTCATGGTTATTAACTTTAACAAATCCTATATTTCCAAATAGTTCATTTTCGGGTCGTGATTTGATTATGCTCATAGGCGGAATAGTTTTGTTATTTAAAAGTACAATAGAGCTTCATGAACGTATCAATGGCGATAACAATTCCTCTACCTATTCAAAAGAATATGCCAGTTTTTGGGTAATTGTTGCACAGATTGTTGTTTTAGATGCAGTGTTTTCATTAGATTCTGTAATAACAGCTATAAGTATGGTTGATCAGTTGGCTATTATGATGATTGCTGCAATTATAGCTACCTGTGTAATGATGATTGCCTCAAAACCATTGACTACATTTGTAAATAATCATCCAAGTACTGTTGTTCTTTGTTTAGGGTTTTTACTTATTATAGGTTTCTCTTTATTAGCAGAAAGTTTTGGTTACAAAATACCTAAAGGATATTTATATGTTGCCATAGGTTTTTCGATATCTATAGAAGCTTTAAATTATATATCAAGAAGAAATTTTTTGATGATCAATTCCAGAAGACCTATGAGAGAAAGAACAGCAGAGGCAGTTCTCAGAATGTTTGGTAAGTCATACTCTAATGATTCTCCTAAATCTTCAGATAATCAACATGTTAATGTTAAAACATTTGGTATCGAAGAAAGAAACATGGTTAGTGGTGTCTTGGCTTTATCTGATAGATCTATTTTATCTATAATGACACCAAGAACTGATATTTCCTGGATTAGCATTACAGATTCTCCACAAGAAGTACATAGGCAATTAATAGAAGTTCCACATAGTTTTTTTCCAGTTTGTAAAGGTTCACTAGATGAAATTATTGGTATTGGTAGAGCTAAAGACTTAATATCATATCTAACAGAGAATAACGATCTATCGAAAGCTAATTTAAGAGATCCTGTTATTGTTCATGAGTCTATAAGTATTTTGAAATTGATAGAAATTTTAAAAGTCTCAAGAGGACAGTTAGTTTTGGTTGCTGATGAATTTGGTGAAATTGAAGGTCTTGTTACACCTATTGATGTTTTAGAGGCAATTGCTGGCGAGTTTCCTGATGAAGATGAACTACCTGCAATTATTAAGGAAAATGATTCTATATGGAAGATTTATGGGTCTGCTGATCTTCATCATGTAGAACAATCTTTAGAAATTGAAGGTCTTGTAGATGAATCTCAAGATTATTCAACAATGGCTGGATATTTATTATCTAAATTTGGAGAGCTTCCTGAAATAGGAGATATTTGGGATCATTACTATTATGGTAATTTATTTTGTTTTGAAGTTTTAGAATGTGACGGTCGTAGGATCTCTTTAGTTAGAGTGACTAAGAAAATTGTAGATAAAATTGATGTTTCATCTAATGAATAATTATAATTGGATAATATAGTGTTTAGTAATTTTGATTATTTTGTTCAAACTTGCTTTCTAGGCATAGTAGAAGGAATCACCGAATTTATTCCAGTATCAAGTACTGCTCATTTAATATTCCTAGGTAAAATCATAGGATTTCATTCTGAAGAAAGTAGAGTATTCGAAGTTTTTATTCAGGCTGGTGCTATGTTTGCTCTTTTAGTGTTTTTTAGAGAAAAAATAAAAGATTTAGTTTTGGGTATAATATATTTGGATTCTAAACAGATATTGTTTTTACGTAATTTGTTGGTGTCTATTACGCCATCTGTGTTGATAGGTTTTTGTTTTATTAGAACGATAAAAGATATTTTTAATTATGAAATTGTTATTTCTATATCTTTAATATTAGGTGGGTTTATTATAATAATTGTAGAAAACAATTATTATTCTAATAATCATAGAGAAAGTTCAATATATAAAATATCGTTAAAACAAGCTTTGTTTATAGGTTTATTACAGTGTTTGGCTATGATTCCAGGGGTTTCTCGTTCAGGTGCAACAATAGTAGCTGGTATTGTAGTTGGGTTAGATCGTAGAAATGCTACTGAGTTTTCGTTCATGATGGCTATACCTACGATTATTGGTGCAGCTGTGTACGATGTATATAGTAATATAGGTTTATTATCGTCTAAAATTTGTATAGGAATGTCAATAGGTTTTATAGCTTCATATATTAGTGCTATGTTTATAGTGCATTTTGTTGTTGAATTTGTTGCAAATCATTCATACAAAATATTTGGATGGTACAGAATAATTATTGGATTATTAATGTTATTGATGATTATGCAATAAGTGTATGTGCATTATATTAAGAAAACCTTATTCCACTAGAGTCTAGTATTTATTTTCCTTGCTTAGTTACTTTATCATCTAAGTTCCATTCTGGCAAAACCCATCTTTCACAAAGATTTTTTTAAATCGTAAGTTATTTTTGCTTTTTTATGAATATGTCTATGAATCATTATGTTTGCTTTATGACTATCAAAAATTTTCAATAATTCAGATTTATTTACATCCATTATACTATTTTTTTTCAACTTGTTATTCATACATATTTTCTTATATTGGAAGCTAATACTAGACGTTCTGCGATTGGCTTGCAAAGGAATTGTTTTTTTTAATTTTCATTATTAGTTATCATTTTGAATTTTTGATATTCTAGATCATCTGTACATAATTCATCTCCATGAGTAATAATAATTGTTTTAAAATCTGTATTTATAACTGTTTGAGATTCTATTAATTGTATTACTGTAAAGCGTGAAAACTCTTCTCCTAATAGGAAATCTCTATTGCCCCTAACTAGAAAAATAGGAATTTTTCTAGTTGCTTGCTTCGTAGTAAGTAAAATATCTTTTAACAATTCTTGAGCGATATTTATTATATTATCGCCAATCCATATATCAAAAATATCTCCTAATATATGAAGCATCTGAAAAAGAAGATGCTTCATATATTAGTCTTTTGAAGGCTTCTAATGTTGCATAATGATTTCAGAAAGATGAAAATCAGAAGCAAACCATAATCTGCCTTTTAACATTAGATTACTCAACTATTTCTACTTTTTTTATTATTATATCTTCTATGGGAACATTCTGATGAAATCCTTTGTTACCAGTCTTGCTATTTTTTATTTTATTGATTGTTTCTTCTCCTTCAACTACTTTCCCAAATACTGCATATCCCCATCCATTTTGTGTAGGAGATGAGTAATTTAAAAAATCATTATCTGCTACATTTATAAAAAATTGACTAGTTGCAGAATGAGGGTCATTAGTTCTTGCCATTGCAATTGTATATTTATCGTTTTTTAAGCCATTATTTGCTTCATTTTCAATAGGTTTTTTTTCAGAGGTTTTATTTTCCAGATTTTTTGTTAAGCCTCCACCTTGTATCATGAATCCATCAATTACTCTATGAAACAATGTATTATCATAAAATCCTGTATTGACATAGTGTAGAAAGTTATCTACTGTTATTGGTGCTTTATTTTTATCTAAGGCAATAATAATATCTCCGATATTGGTTTGTATTTTTGCTTTGATCATGATGCTTTGTTTAACTCCATTTGATAAATTATAGTTATATAACTTTTATTAAAAATATATAACTATAATGCCATTAAATTCATTTTTTGTTAATTGTTAATCATAACTCTTATTTTTAATAGAACTAATAACTACAGTTGTTAGTTCTGCTGATCTACTGATCTATTTATTTGTTTTGACCTGAAGGTTAAAATCTATATAATTAATATTATTAATCTCATAAACTAGTTTTATTCCCACAGCATTATTAGTTGATGCTAAATTTTGTAAATATTTTTATATAACATAACTATATTTTAGTGATTTATTTAATAAGAACTAAATTGACTCGTAGATTTATCTATTACCTACTCTTTAAGATGCTAGTATTTGTTGGTAATTTTTAATACCTTAAACTTTTGATTTTTTGATATAAATTCTATATGTTGCACATATATAATACTTTGACCCGTACTAAAGAAAAATTTCGACCATATAATAAAGGTTTTGTTAAAATGTATGTTTGCGGTATGACCGTATATGATTTTTGCCATCTTGGTCATGCTCGTGTGATGATTGTATTTGATATTGTTCAGCGCTGGCTACGCAATATTGGTTTCCAAGTAGAGTATGTTAGGAATATAACTGATATAGATGATAAAATAATAAAGCGTTCTTTAGATCTGAAGAAAGAAATTAGTGAAATTACTAATTTTTATATATCAGCTATGCACGCTGATGAGAGGGCGTTGTGGGTAAATAGTCCAAATAAAGAACCCAGAGCTACCCATTACGTAGATCATATGATTGAGATGATACAGCAGTTAGAGAAAAAAGGTCTTGCTTATCAGGCTGATAATGGTGATGTGAATTTTAAAGTCAGATCTTTTTCATCTTATGGAAAGCTTTCTAGAAAAAATTTGGATTTCTTGCGTTCTGGAGAAAGAGTTCCTATTTTATTGGATAAACATGATCCACTAGATTTTGTCTTATGGAAACATTCAAACGATAATGATCCAGATGATAGCAAATGGAATTCTTGTTATGGAATTGGTCGTCCTGGATGGCATATAGAATGTTCTGCAATGAGTCATTCTATATTGGGATTACCGATTGATATTCATGGTGGGGGGCCAGATCTTATTTTTCCTCATCATGAGAATGAGATAGCACAAACTGAAGGGGCGTATGGTGGAGTTTTCTCTAATAATTGGATGCATTGTGGTCCCCTTATGGTTAATGATAATAAGATGTCTAAGTCACTTAATAACTATTGCACAATAAGAGAGGCAATTGGTTATGGTAATTTATCAAATGATGAATATTGTGTGAATAAAAGAGAAGCTGAAATGCTTAGATTTTTTATTATTAGAAATCATTATCGAAGTAAACAAAATTATGTGATATCTAATTTAATAGATGCTCAAAGTTCTTTGGATAAGTTATATTCTGCTATCATTAACTATGATTTTGATAGTAATTGTTGTGTAGATTGGTCAGATCCAAGTGCTATAGAGTTTGCTGCAGCTATGAATGATGATTTTAATACGCCAAAAGCAATTGCTATTTTATTTGACCTGGCATCTAAGACCAATAGAGATAACTGTATTCATAGTGCTAGACAACTTAAGAGTTTGTCTAGTATTTTAGGGTTGTTAAATCAAAATCCTGAGGATTATTTTAAATCGAATACTAGATATGGAAATACTAGTGCTAAATCATCATATTTGTCTGACGAGGAAGTCGAGTTACTAATTTCTAGAAGATTACAAGCTAAAAAAAATCGTGATTATAAAGAATCTGACTATATTAGAAGTTTGTTAAAAGAATCCGGTATAGATTTGGAGGATTTGCCAAATTATTCAACACGTTGGCGTCGTTTCTAATTATTTAAAGGGAAAAGGTTTTTGATGCCTAATAATAAAAACATAGTTCAGCCTGATTATTGGGAAGAAGCGGTTTCTCAATTGAAAAAGAAGGATAGAATTCTAAGAAAAGTAATACCACTTTGTGAAGATAAAGTTTTATTATCTCCGGGTCCTCCATTTTTAACGCTTATTCGCCTAATTTTAGCTCAGCAAATTTCTGTCAAAGCAGCTGCTACTATATGGAATAGATTTATTAATCTAGTAGGAGAGTCTCCTACTCCCAAACTAATTTCTAGTATGTCTGATGATTTGTTAAGAAATATAGGTATTTCAAAAAGAAAAATTGACTATTTAAAAGATTTAGCTAATTATTTTATTACTAACAGTAGTGTTTGCCCTGAGAAATGGCTTAAAATGGATGATGAGTCTATAATTGCTGAATTATCTAAAATTAGAGGGATTGGTCGATGGACAGCAGAAATGTTTTTGATATTGAATTTGCAAAGACCTGACATAATGCCGCTAGATGATTTCGGCTTATTAAAAGCAATATCTACTCATTATTTTAGTGGAGAGCCTGTCTCCCGTTTTGAAGCTAGAGAGGTATCTGTAGCATGGCGTCCCTGGCGTACTGTAGCTACTTGGTATTTATGGCGAAGTATAGAATAGACTGATTACTCTTATTAGAAAACTGGTATAAAAATTATAAACATGAGAAATATTTTTTTAGAATTTGAGCAGCCAATTGCTGAGCTTGAAGAAAAAATAGAACAGCTTAGGTATGTCCAGTCTGATTCTGCTTTAGATATTTCTGATGAGATAGATAGGTTGCAAAAGAAAAGTGAACAGTTAACTAAAAAAATTTATTCTAAATTAACACCTTGGCAAGTGGCTTTAGTAGCAAGACATCCTCAGAGACCTTATACATTGGATTATGTTAATGAGATTTTTACTGACTTCCATGAATTACATGGGGATAGAATGTATGCTGATGACCAATCGATTGTTGGAGGGTTAGCTAGGTTTAATGGTGTGTCTTGTATGATTATAGGTCATCAAAAAGGAAGGGATACGAAAGAAAGAGCTAGGCGTAATTTTGGCATGTCAAAACCAGAAGGATATAGAAAAGCTTTGCGATTAATGCGTTTAGCTGAAAAATTTAACATGCCTATTTTTACTTTTGTAGATACTCCTGGTGCCTATCCTGGAGTAGGAGCAGAAGAAAGAGGCCAATCTGAGGCAATAGGTCGTAATTTATATGCGATGGCTGAGTTAAGGGTTCCTATTATCTGTACAATTATTGGAGAAGGTGGATCTGGAGGAGCTCTTGCTATTGCAGTTGGAAACGATGTTTTGATGTTGCAATATTCTACATATTCTGTGATCTCGCCTGAAGGATGTGCTTCTATATTATGGCGCAGTTCTGGTAAAACTCAAGAGGCAGCAGAAGCACTGGCCATAGTTGCTAGTCGTTTAAAAGAATTAGGTTTAATAAATAAAATAGTTAGTGAGCCATTAGGTGGAGCTCATAGAGAACCTCATGTTATGGCTCAAACTTTAAGAAAATCACTACTAGAATCCTTTAATGAAATCAATAAATTAAATACTGAGCAATTAATAGAACAAAGGGTATCTAATATATTATCGTTTGGTTCTTTTAAAGAGGAGTCTTAGGGATTAAGTTTTATGAATGATTCTTTTGTTATTTTGTATAATAGTTTTGTCAAATCATTGCTTGAGTTGGTGGAAATGCCAAAGACTATTGCTATAGCTGTTAGTGGTGGAGTTGACTCTTCAACTATGTCTTATATAGCTAAAAAAGCAACAGAAAAATTTAATATTTCTATAATACTGTTTCATGTTAATCATGGGCTGCAGGAAACTGCTGATAGTTGGTCTCGACAAGTTCATTTTTTAGCTGAGTTGTTAGATGTGGAAATATATGAAAAGAAAATATTAGTGGATTCTATAAAAAAGAAAGGGACTGAAGGAGCTGCTAGAGATGCAAGATATAGAGCTTTTTATGATTTATCAAAGGAACATGGAGTGCATCATATTTTCTTAGCTCATCATCAAAAAGATCAAGCAGAAACTTTATTATTACGTTTGTTTCGCGGTTCTGGTGTGAAGGGTATGGCTGGCATGAAAAAAGTATCGAAAGTTAATCATATTTTTTATATTAGACCTTGGTTGGATATAGATAAAAGTTATATTGATATTGAAAGTAAGAAATTTTCACTAGAGAATGCCTGGTCACCTATTAATGATCCTACTAATAAAGATCCAGCTTATTCTAGAGGGGTAATAAGATTTTTTTTAGAACCTGTTCTTAATAAATATTGGCCTCAATGGAAGAAAACATTAAGTAGACATGCTCTTAATATGAGAGATGCTGATGATATTATTGAGGTTTTTGCTAGCAACCATTTGAAAATGCTAGATTTTGATAATGATAGTTTCAGTTTTTCATTGTCAAAATGGAGATTGATTACATCTAAACCAATACAAATGCAAATTCTGAGACATTGGATTATGTTGCATAATATCAACTTACCTAGTCATGCAGTATTAAATGAGATTTATAAACAACTTTCTCAATTGCATGCGTTAGGTTATGATCGTTGTATGACTATTCATCATGATAATCATTTGATATTATGTAGAAGAGGCAGAGTATACATAGAACATAGATAAATAATTACTAATGTAATATTGTTTAGTATAAAATAAGACTTGGTGATTATTATGCAATATGGTTAGTATTTTTTTTTTGATATTTTATTAGAGTAAGAAATGTCGTTATTCGTTCATAAATATGGTGGGACATCGATGGGCTCTATTGAGCGCATCAGAAATGTAGCTTGTCGAGTTGCAAAGTGGCATAGGGCTGGTCATCAGGTTGTAGTAGTTCCTTCTGCGATGTCTGGTGAAACTAATCGTTTGTTAGGTCTTGCGAAAGAATTAACTCCTTTTCCTGATACTAGAGAATTAGACATGATAGCAGCTACTGGCGAGCAAGTTAGTAGTGCCTTGCTAGCAATTGCATTGCAATCTGTAGGTATATCTGCTAGAAGTTACGCTGGATGGCAAGTGCCTGTCAAGACAGATTCTTCTTATGGTAAGGCAAGGATTATGTCGATAGATGGAGACCATATTCTTTCTGATTTAAAGCAAGGTCGTGTTGTAGTAATAACAGGTTTCCAAGGTGTTGATCAGGAAAATAATATTACAACTTTAGGTCGTGGAGGGTCTGATACATCAGCAGTTGCTATTGCTGCAGCTTTAAAAGCTGATGAGTGTTTAATCTATACTGATGTAAATGGTGTTTATACAACCGATCCCAGGGTTGTTCCAGAAGCAAGATGTATGCCTAGGGTATCATTCGAAGAAATGTTGGAAATGGCGTCTCTTGGATCTAAAGTTTTACAAATACGTTCTGTTGAGTTTGCTGGCAAATATAGTGTTCCAATAAGAGTCTTATCATCATTAACTGATGCTAATATTTCTTTAGATGAAGAAATGTATTCTGGAACACTAATAAATTTTGAGGAAAATAATAATATGGAAGCTGCTGTAGTGTCTGGTATAGCGTTTAGTAGAGATGAGGCTAAGATTACATTAATAGCAGTACCTGATACTCCAGGTATTGCTCATTCTATACTTGGCCCTGTTGCTGCGGCTAATATAGAAGTTGATATGATTTTGCAAAATCAATCTGTTGCAGGATGTACTGATTTTTCTTTTACTGTGAACCGTTCTGATTTTAAACGCACATTAGATCTTTTGGAAAATGATGTTGTTCCTGCTGTGCAAGCAAGAGAGATAAGCACAGATGATAAGGTAGCTAAAGTATCTATAGTTGGTGTTGGAATGCGTTCTCATGTAGGTGTTGCTAGCTTGATGTTTAAAACATTGTCTCAAGAAGGCATAAACATTAAAATGATAAGTACCAGTGAAATCAAAACTTCTGTTATAATAGATGATAAATATATGGAATTAGCCGTACGTTCTTTGCATAAAGCATTCGGTCTAGAACATGGTTCCGATAGTAGTGTAGCATAGAGTTATTTTGGAGGCGTGCCCGAGTGGCTGAAGGGGCTCCCCTGCTAAGGGAGTGTGTGGCAAAAACTGCACCGTGAGTTCGAATCTCACCGCCTCCGCCAGGTTTTTTTTGATGCTGTTTTTTTTATTGTAATTTATTTAGTTATTATTTATAATATATCATCCGATAGTTATTATACTGTTGGTATAATACAGCTAGTCAAAAGCTAGCTGTATTATATTTGTTTTGCAGATATTTTTTATTAAATGCGCCCGTAGCTCAGTTGGATTAGAGTACTTGGCTACGAACCAAGGGGTCGTGGGTTCAAATCCTGCCGGGCGCACCAGTATTTTTTAAAGTCTAGGAATGTGTCTTTGCCATCCTAGACTTTTTTATATTATTTGGTTTAAAAATTAAACAGTTTATATAAGAACTTGTTATTATTAAACTTTTCCATGATGTTCATTGAATTATTAATAAACTTGTCCACAATTTATGTTAATAAGTTTATTGTAGTAGATCATCGTCAAGAAAACTAGGTATTGGAATAATGTTGATTCCTTCTTCTTCTAGCTCTTTTTTTTCCTCAAGTGATATGTTACCTTTTATTGAAGTTTTTTGAGATTCTCCAGAATGTATCATTCGAGCTTCTTCTGCAAAGTTGTTTCCAACATTTTCTGCTTTATTTATAATTTGACGTAGATTTTCTATAGTTTTAGCTTGCTGTTCTAATGATTTATCACGGATATCATTATTGGATTGTGTTTTTTCTAAAGCAATTGATCCTTTTTTTCCTATATATGGTGTTGATAGTAGTTTTGATATTGTCGATGAAGAACAAATAGGACATGTTATAAGATTTTTGGATATTTGTTCTTCGTATTCATTATGAGAACGAAACCACCCTTCAAACATATGGTCATTATTGCAATGCAAATTAAAAACTTTTATAGTCATTATATGATACTGTTAATTAGTATAGACATAAATGAATTTATGTCTATAAAGTTAATTTACTATTTTTCTATATTCATCTGTTCTAGTGTCAATTTCTATTTTATCACCTATTTTACAGAATAAAGGAACGCTTATTTCAAATCCGGTATTAAGTTTTGCTGGTTTCATAACTTTTCCAGAAGTATCTCCTCTAACTGCAGGTTCTGTATAGACTATTTCTCTTACTACTATTGTAGGTAAATCGACTGATATTGCTTTATTATTGTAAAAAACTACCTCTACCTGCAAATCATCTTGAATGTATTTAAGTACATTTTCCATACACTCTTTTTCTATTTCATATTGGTTAAATTCATTATCCATAAATACATACATAGGGTCACTATAGTACGAATATACACATTCTTTTTTTTCAAGTTGTACTATTTCGAATTTTTCATCGGCTTTATATACTGATTCACTAATGGATCCAACAAGTAAATTTTTGAATTTCATTTTAACAACAGCAGAATTTCTGCCTGATTTGTTATATTCAGTACGTTGTACTACAAGAGGCTCTCCTCCGATCATTACAACATTTCCAGTTCTTAGTTCCTGGGCAGTCTTCATTAAAAAACTCCGATATTATAAATTTATTAATTAAATATTTTCCTTGTTTGAAAAATATAACATTCTATATTTTGTTTGACTAATCTTGAAAAGATTAAATCTTCTTAAAAAGGTTATAAGATTTTAACTTTTTTAAAATGTTTTGTGCAGAATTTTAATAGTCTATAGGATAATGAGCTTTGTTGACTTTGATTATCTGACCAATTTTTAGCATGTTCTTGCCATTTTATCCAGTTTTGGTCTGAAAACGATTCTTGGACGCTTTTAATTAGAGGATTTGAATTATTTTGATTCCAAGAGTATATTAATTGTTTAACAGAAGATGGTGGATTATAAATATCTATCCAGCAATCTAATTTGTTAATATGAATATTATCTTTTTGTTTATATATATTCCAAACCAAAGGGCGACCAGACCATATAGCTCTTATGAAAGAATCTTCTCCTCTAACAAAATTTATATCCATACTCCAAAGTAGTTTATCAAAATCATTTTGGTTAACAAAAGGTATTTTAATAATCTTTATCATTTCATTATTATAGTATTTTGCAAATTCAAGTATAGGATTTCCTAGATTTGCAAGAATAACTATTTCTTTATATAGTTTTTTGAATCCTTTTATTATATCTGTAATTGGTGTTGTATTATAGCAGAATAGATAGCAAAAAATTTTGTTAGATCTTTCTTCTAATAAGCTATTATCTAGCCCCAATGTTTTTAAAAAAGATATTTGAGATGATAAAGATTGTTGAAAAACGTTTCTTGTTTTTATTAGATTAGGTTCTAAAATTAGTCCTCCAGTTTTATTATTAAAGCCAGGGAAGAAGAAAAATTTATCACTGTTGTTTGATGTTTTAGAGGGAAGCAAATGATAATCCTCTATCCAAGATTCAGCTGTTAGATATTCTATAGTTAGCCAACAAGATTTGTTCTTTATAATTTTTTGCATATATGCATCTGGAATATTACAACTAAATGTTTCTATAATTAATTCTGCTGGTTTAATTTTTAATACATGATCACTATTCCAATCTAATATTGTTATGTTATCGATTACCTGATATTTGGAACTCGGGTTTATTTCGGATCTTATTGATGAAAATGTTGTTAAATTATCTACAATTAATCTTACGACGCAGTTATAGTTATTAGCTAAATCATTAGCTAATCTCCAAGAAAATCCTATATCTCCATAGTTATCTATAACTTTACAAAAAATATCTATTTTCATTATTGCATATCTATAATTAATGTTATTATAATATCAAGGATAGTTAGCATACTTTAAGAATATAAATTAGTCTTAATGTTGCTATTGAGATATTTTATTTTTTGATAAAAATGTTGACATTGTCTTCTTTATATTAGACAATAGTCATCTGTTTCGCAAATAATTGAGTTTGTGAATTTAAGTGATCTTTAACAATTGAACAATCGATAATTGTGGGTACTTGATAGTAGTTTTTAGACATATAATATATGTCGTGCTAAAAACAAACAAGTAAGTACTCATTAAATTATAACTTTTTTCTCAGAGAGATCTGAGAGACCTGTTTATTTTTTTGAGTGAATCGTAATTTCAAATTATTTTGAATTTGCGCAATACAGAGATTAAACTGAAGAGTTTGATCCTGGCTCAGATTGAACGCTAGCGGAATGCTTTACACATGCAAGTCGAACGGCAGCACGAACTTCGGTTTGGTGGCGAGTGGCGGACGGGTGAGTAATATATCGGAACGTGCCCAGTAGAGGGGGATAACTACGCGAAAGCGTGGCTAATACCGCATATTCCCTCAGGGGGAAAGCGGGGGATCTTCGGACCTCGCGCTACTGGATCGGCCGATATCGGATTAGCTAGTTGGTGAGGTAATGGCTCACCAAGGCAACGATCCGTAGCTGGTCTGAGAGGACGACCAGCCACACTGGGACTGAGACACGGCCCAGACTCCTACGGGAGGCAGCAGTGGGGAATTTTGGACAATGGGGGAAACCCTGATCCAGCCATTCCGCGTGTGCGATGAAGGCCTTAGGGTTGTAAAGCACTTTTGGCAGGGAAGAAATAGCATCGGCTAATATCTGATGTGAATGACGGTACCTGCAGAATAAGCACCGGCTAACTACGTGCCAGCAGCCGCGGTAATACGTAGGGTGCGAGCGTTAATCGGAATTACTGGGCGTAAAGAGTGCGCAGGCGGTTCGGAAAGAAAGATGTGAAATCCCAGGGCTTAACCTTGGAACTGCATTTTTGACTACCGAACTAGAGTGTACCAGAGGGAGGTAGAATTCCGCATGTAGCAGTGAAATGCGTAGATATGCGGAGGAACACCTATGGCGAAGGCAGCCTCCTGGGGTAACACTGACGCTCAGGCACGAAAGCGTGGGGAGCAAACAGGATTAGATACCCTGGTAGTCCACGCCCTAAACGATGTCAACTAGCTGTTGGGATCTTCGGATCTTAGTAGCGCAGCTAACGCGTGAAGTTGACCGCCTGGGGAGTACGGTCGCAAGATTAAAACTCAAAGGAATTGACGGGGACCCGCACAAGCGGTGGATGATGTGGATTAATTCGATGCAACGCGAAAAACCTTACCTACCCTTGACATGTCTAGAATCCCGAAGAGATTTGGGAGTGCTTGCAAAAGAACTAGAACACAGGTGCTGCATGGCTGTCGTCAGCTCGTGTCGTGAGATGTTGGGTTAAGTCCCGCAACGAGCGCAACCCTTGTCATTAGTTGCTACGAAAGGGCACTCTAATGAGACTGCCGGTGACAAACCGGAGGAAGGTGGGGATGACGTCAAGTCCTCATGGCCCTTATGGGTAGGGCTTCACACGTCATACAATGGTCGGGACAGAGGGCTGCCAACCCGCGAGGGGGAGCTAATCCCACAAACCCGATCGTAGTCCGGATCGTAGTCTGCAACTCGACTACGTGAAGTCGGAATCGCTAGTAATCGCGGATCAGCATGTCGCGGTGAATACGTTCTCGGGTCTTGTACACACCGCCCGTCACACCATGGGAGTGGGTTTTACCAGAAGTAGTTAGCCTAACCGCAAGGAGGGCGATTACCACGGTAGGATTCATGACTGGGGTGAAGTCGTAACAAGGTAGCCGTATCGGAAGGTGCGGCTGGATCACCTCCTTTAAGAGCATATAAACTACATATTAAGTTCCCACAATTATCGATTGTTATTTAGCTGAGATTGGTAGTAAGCAGGGTTGTGACAGATTCTTCATTGGGGTTTGCCCAAAGTTATGCTAACCCTATAAATGCATGGGTCTGTAGCTCAGCTGGTTAGAGCACCGTCTTGATAAGGCGGGGGTCGTTGGTTCAAGTCCAACCAGACCCACCATCTGTTTGAGCGATACCTTTCTGTAGTACTATGGGGGTGTAGCTCAATTGGGAGAGCGCCTGCTTTGCAAGCAGGAGGTCATCGGTTCGATCCCGTTCACCTCCACCAAGTTAGAATTTAATCTTTAGGCTTGTTTCAAGTTTAAAAATTAAGTTTTATTAGCTGATTGTTCTTTAAAAATCTAGAAGAGACGCAACATAAATATGTATATATTATATATTTTGTATAATATATATAATTAGGGTTGTGATTGCATTAATTATAATTATGTTCTTTGAGAGTAAAATCTTTAGAATATTTATGAACAGCACAAACATGTAGTTAACTTTAATTCATATAGCCTTTAGTGTTATAGGATCAAGTGAATAAGTGCATATGGTGGATGCCTTGGCGATCACAGGCGATGAAGGACGTAGTATCTTGCGAAAAGCTGCGGGGAGTTAGAAAACAAACTTTGATCCGCAGATCTCCGAATGGGGAAACCCACCCTCTTAAGAGGGTATCACTGACTGAATATATAGGTCAGTAGAAGCGAACCGGGTGAACTGAAACATCTAAGTAACTCGAGGAAAAGAAATCAACCGAGATTCCGAAAGTAGTGGCGAGCGAAATCGGATCAGCCTTTACGTTATAGCGTTATTGATAGTCGAAAAAGATGGAAATCTTTGCCATAGTAGGTGATAGCCCTGTAGACGAAATCTTTGATGTGGAACTAAGCGTAAGAAAAGTAGGGCGGGACACGCGAAATCCTGTTTGAATATGGGGGGACCATCCTCCAAGGCTAAATACTCGTGATCGACCGATAGTGAACCAGTACCGTGAGGGAAAGGCGAAAAGAACCCCGGGAGGGGAGTGAAATAGATCCTGAAACCGTATGCATACAAACAGTAGGAGCGGATTTATTCCGTGACTGCGTACCTTTTGTATAATGGGTCAGCGACTTACATTCAGTGGCAAGCTTAACCAAATAGGGGAGGCGTAGCGAAAGCGAGTCCGAATAGGGCGATTTAGTCGCTGGGTGTAGACCCGAAACCAGATGATCTATCCATGGCCAGGTTGAAGGCACGGTAACACGTGCTGAAGGACCGAACCCACTAATGTTGAAAAATTAGGGGATGAGCTGTGGATAGGGGTGAAAGGCTAAACAAATCTGGAAATAGCTGGTTCTCTCCGAAAACTATTTAGGTAGTGCCTCACGTATTACTGTATGGGGTAGAGCACTGTTATAGCTAGGGGGTCATGGCGACTTACCAAACTATGGCAAACTCCGAATACGTACAAGTACAGCGTGGGAGACAGAGCACCGGGTGCTAACGTCCGGACTCAAAAGGGAAACAACCCAGACCGCCAGCTAAGGTCCCAAATTATTGCTAAGTGGGAAACGAAGTGGGAAGGCATAGACAGTCAGGAGGTTGGCTTAGAAGCAGCCACCCTTTAAAGAAAGCGTAATAGCTCACTGATCGAGTCGTCCTGCGCGGAAGATGTAACGGGGCTAAGCAATAAACCGAAGCTGCGGGCGTGTTTTATTACACGCGGTAGGAGAGCGTTCTGTAAGCCTGTGAAGGTAGCTTGTAAAGGCTGCTGGAGGTATCAGAAGTGCGAATGCTGACATGAGTAGCGATAAAGGAGGTGAAAAGCCTCCTCGCCGTAAGTCCAAGGTTTCCTGCGCAACGTTCATCGGCGCAGGGTGAGTCGGCCCCTAAGGCGAGGCAGAGATGCGTAGCTGATGGGAAACTGGTTAATATTCCAGTACCATTGTACAGTGCGATGGGGGGACGGATCGTGGAAAATCATCAGGGTGTTGGATATCCCTGTTGCTGCATTATAGATGGTGATTAGGCAAATCCGGTCACGTAATTCAAGGGTGTGGCACGAGCGGATAAATTTCGCGAAGTGATTGGAAGTGGTTCCAAGAAAAGCCTCTAAGCTTCAGCTGTACAAGACCGTACCGCAAACCGACACAGGTGGACGGGATGAATATTCTAAGGCGCTTGAGAGAACTCAGGAGAAGGAACTCGGCAAATTGATACCGTAACTTCGGGAGAAGGTATGCCTCATTATTGTGATGAGCTTGCGCTCAAAGCATGAAGAGGCCGCAGATAATCGGTGGCTGCGACTGTTTATTAAAAACATAGCACTCTGCAAAGACGAAAGTCGACGTATAGGGTGTGACGCCTGCCCGGTGCCGGAAGGTTAAGTGATGGGGTGCAAGCTCTTGATCGAAGCCCCGGTAAACGGCGGCCGTAACTATAACGGTCCTAAGGTAGCGAAATTCCTTGTCGGGTAAGTTCCGACCTGCACGAATGGCGTAACGATGGCCACACTGTCTCCTCCTGAGACTCAGCGAAGTTGAAGTGTTTGTGATGATGCAATCTACCCGCGGCTAGACGGAAAGACCCCATGAACCTTTACTGTAGCTTTGCATTGGGTTGTGAATAATCTTGTGTAGGATAGGTGGGAGGCTTTGAAGCATGACTGCTAGGTTATGTGGAGCCAACCTTGAAATACCACCCTGGATTGTTTGCGATTCTAACCTTGATCCGTTATCCGGATTTGGGACAGTGCATGGTGGGCAGTTTGACTGGGGCGGTCTCCTCCTAAAGAGTAACGGAGGAGTTCTAAGGTACGCTAGGTACGGTCGGAAATCGTGCTGTTAGTGCAATGGCATAAGCGTGCTTAACTGTGAGACTGACACGTCGAACAGATGCGAAAGCAGGACATAGTGATCCGGTGGTTCTGAATGGAAGGGCCATCGCTCAACGGATAAAAGGTACTCTGGGGATAACAGGCTGATACCGCCCAAGAGTTCATATCGACGGCGGTGTTTGGCACCTCGATGTCGGCTCATCTCATCCTGGGGCTGTAGTCGGTCCCAAGGGTATGGCTGTTCGCCATTTAAAGAGGTACGTGAGCTGGGTTTAAAACGTCGTGAGACAGTTTGGTCCCTATCTGCCGTGGGCGTTGGATACTTGACAGAGCCTGCTCCTAGTACGAGAGGACCGGAGTGGACGTACCTCTGGTGTACCGGTTGTCATGCCAATGGCATAGCCGGGTAGCTAAGTACGGAAGAGATAACCGCTGAAGGCATCTAAGCGGGAAACTCGTCTGAAGATAAGGTATCCCGGGGACTAGATCCCCCTAAAGGGTCGTTCAAGACTAGGACGTTGATAGGTCGGGTGTGTAAGTACAGTAATGTATTAAGCTAACCGATACTAATTGCCCGTGAGGCTTGATCCTATAACTCTACAGGTTATTAAGATAATTATATGTTATGTTATTAATTAAGGTTCTTACATCCTAATTTATATTTTTGTTGCTTCTTCTAGATTGTTTTTATGTTTGTTATTTTTTTAGACAAACAGTGTACAGGTTATGCCTGATGACTATAGCAAGGTTGTTCCACTCCTTCCCATCTCGAACAGGACAGTTAAACGCCTTTGCGCCGATGATAGTAGACTTTTAGTCTGTGAAAGTAGGTTATCGTCAGGCTATTATTTAAAACCCTACAGATAAAAGTCTGTAGGGTATTTTTGTATCTAAAATTAATTCTTAATAATTAATCTCTATGATATTTTATATGTGGCTATATTTATGGCTATATTTATGAGTTCTGCCCATAAATTTTTTGAATTTCCTGCTTCATCTATGCCTTTAATCCTTAAATCAATATTATGTAGTTTATTTATTATTGTATATAAGAAATTCTTGTTGATATGTAGACTATAATTTTCGATTAAATTCCTATGATTTCCGAAAATTTTATTATTATTAAAAATATTGTGGATTTGTTCTTTAGGTGCTTCTATTAAAAGACCTATAATTCTGATGTCTTCATAAATTGCCCATAAAATTAAAGCAGGATGTATATTTTCTTCTTGTAAATATAATATTATTTCTAATATTTTAGGTATTTTTTTTTGAAAAATAGATAATCTAAAGTCATATATATTATATTTTGAATTATTAGATACAATGCTATTTTTTATAGACTCTTCATTTATATATCCTTCTCCAAATATTAAACCTAGTTTAGTAATTTCTTGGTTGGCAAGAACTAAATTATTATCAACCTGATTTGCTATCCAAAATAATGAACTGTTATCAATATACTGTTTTTGTAATAATAATCTTTCTTTTATCCAAAATGGTAATTCATTACTCTTGATGTTGGGTATATTAATTGTGATTCCTAATTTTGTTAGAGATTTCATCCAACTGCTATTTTTTGTATTTATATCTTTTTTGGGTACTTGAATAATCAGGATAGTATCTTTTTGTTCTGCTAAAAAATTTGCTATTTTGATTATATATTCAGAACCTATTTTTCCTGGGGATGCATTTGTTATATCTATATTAAATATTCTATATTTTTCAAATAAAGATATTGATTTTATGTTTTCCATGAATTCACTCCAATCACTATGTGAATCCATGGATGAATTATAAAAATATATAAATCCTTGTTTCTTAAACTCGGATATAATATTAAATTTGCATTCATTTACTAAAAGTAATTCATTACCTAATAGTATATAAATCGGTGAAAAATATTCTTCTTTCTTTAAGAATTTAGTTATATCTTTATATTCAATATATTTATGCATTTTTTATAAGTTTAATATTTCAAAAACAATTGAAATATTAAATAATTATTATCTATATAATATTTTAATTATTTTCTAATACTATATTTATTAGTTTATTAGGTACAACAACAATACGTTTAATAACATTACTATTAATATATTTTAAAATATTGGGTTGTGCTAAAACTATTTTTTTGATTTCTTCTTCATCTTGATTATAAGCAACATTTACTGAGCCTCTTAGTTTGCCATTAATTTGTATTACTATTTTTGCATCAGTTGTTACAAGAGCTTCTTTTCGTATCTTAGGCCATGGTGCATCAATTAAATCGCCATGAATATTTTTATATCCAAGTTCATTCCAAATTTTCCATGTTATATGAGGAGCTATTGGATATAATACTCTGAGAATTACACCTAAAGACTCTGATATTGCGATATTATAAGTTGTATCTATAATTGTATTTACTTGCAAAAATTGCTCGATAGAATTCAACATTTTCATGGAGGCAGATACAACGGTATTATATTGCAATCTGTCGTAATCATGATTAATTTGATTTAACAGAGAATATACATTGAAATATAATTCTTTTATAGATTCATTTTTACTTATATCTATATTATTTTTCTCTTTGCAGGAATTTATATAACTAATGTTATCTTTATTGTTGTAACAAACTCTCCATAGTTTACGTAAATAACGATTAGCACCTTCTATCCCTGCATCAGACCATTCTAGTGTTTGCTCTGGTGGGCTCGCAAATATAATAAATAAACGAGCTGTATCTGCACCCCATTTTTCTATAATTAATTGAGGATCAACTCCATTATTTTTTGACTTAGACATTGTACCAATGCCATTATAGGTAACTGAGCTAGAATCTTTTTTTAGCAGGTAATTAGTTGCTATACCATTTTCATTATATATAGTTTCAATATCATCTGGTTTGAAATATTCTATTCCTCCATTTTTTGTCTTTCTAGAAAAAATATGATTCAATACCATACCTTGACATAATAGCTTGGTGATAGGTTCATCAAAGTTGATTAGATGCATATCTCTCATGACTTTGCACCAAAATCTTGTATATAATAGGTGTAGAACAGCATGTTCTATACCACCAATGTACTGATCCATTGGCATCCAGTAGTCATTTCTATTATCTACAGGTAGATTGTTATTATCAAAAGATGTGTAGCGCATAAAATACCAAGAAGAATCTATAAAAGTATCCATGGTATCAGTTTCTCTTTTTGACCTGGCACCACATTTTGGACATATGCAATTTATGAAATCTTCATTTTTATCTAAAGGATTACCATTCCCTTCAGGAGTAAGATTTTCTGGTAAAACTACTGGTAAATTATCATAAGGTACAGGTACTGAGCCACAGTTATTGCAATGAATAATAGGTATAGGTGTTCCCCAGTAGCGTTGTCTAGATATACTCCAGTCTCTTAGTCTCCACATAACTTTGCTTTGACCTAATTTTTCGCTTATGAGTCTGTTACTGATAGTATTTGCCGCTGATTTGCAGTCTAAACCATTATATGGTCCTGAATTAATAATATATCTATCTTTTGTTTCCTTATACCAGTCATACCATATTTTTGAATCAAACTCTTTATTTTTTGGAGATGATACTACTTGTTTAATATTTATTTCATATTTCTTAGCAAAAACAAAATCCCGCTCATCATGAGCTGGCACTCCCATGATTGCTCCATCACCATAGTTTATAAGAACATAATTAGAAATCCATATTGGAATTTCTTCATTTGTAATTGGATGTATAGCATTAAATCCAGAATAAATACCTTGTTTTTCCTTGGTTGATATCTCAGCTTCTGTAGTAGTACCCAATTTATTTGATTTAATAAACTTTTCTATAGAACTATTATTTTTAGAAGCATAAATAGATATTGGATGTTCTGTTGCTATTGCACAAAATGTTGCTCCAATTATAGTTTCTGGACGAGTTGTAAAGACATAAAGATTTCCATCTTGGATTAATTTATTATTTATATCTTTTATTTGATGCTTGAATGCAAAACGTAAACCTTCAGATTTACCAATCCAATTGGATTGCATTGTTTTTACTTTTTCTGGCCACAATTTTAGTTTATCTTCTAAGTCACTCAGTAACTCTTCAGCATAATTTGTTATTGACAAATAATAACCAGGTATTTCTCGTTTTTCGATTAATGCTCCAGAACGCCATCCATGACCATTTATAACTTGTTCATTTGCTAAAACAGTCTGATCTACAGGGTCCCAATTTACTATTTGAGTTTTGCGATAAACTACACCATACTCCAACATTTTTAAAAATAGCCATTGAGTCCATTTATAATAGGAAGGATTGCAAGTACATATTTCTCTTGTCCAATCAATAGATAGACCAATGCTTTTCATTTGATTTTTCATGTAATCAATATTATCATATGTCCATTTTGCTGGAGGTATTTGTGATTTTATAGCTGCATTTTCTGCTGGCATGCCAAAAGCATCCCATCCCATTGGCATAAGTACATTAAATCCATTCATGCGTTTATGGCGAGCCATAACATCATTAATAGTATAGTTGCGAACATGGCCCATATGTAGTTTGCCACTAGGATAAGGCAACATAGAACATGCATAGAATTTAGGTTTTAACGACCCATCTTTATTTTTAGTATTTTCATGTACTAAGTAGGTTTTGTTGGATTGCCAAAATTCTTGAGATTCTGATTCTATAGTTTTGTGATTATAATGTTCTTGCATAATAGGATAGCGCTATTTTAAATTATAGAAACTTTTATAATATTATATTTATAATACACAGTTTTTAACTGATTTATAAAAGACAAGTAGTAAATTTAAAAAAGTGACGTTTATTTAGATAGTAAAATTGAGCTATATATTATATAGCTCTAGGGGCATGATTTTTTGATTAATACCATGCCCTTTATATTAATGATATACTGCTTATACAATAAAGATACTGATTAATATATTGCTTATTTAAGTTTGATTTCTTTATATTCAACATGTTTACGAGCAACTGGATCAAATTTTTTTAGTAACATTTTATCAGGAGTGTTACGTTTGTTTTTTGTTGTTGTATAAAAATGACCAGTGTTAGCAGTTGATTCCAATTTAATCTTTTCTCTCGCTCCTTTTGCCATACTATATTCCTATTTTATTTTGGTTAATGCCATTTTATGATTGTTTTTGATTTAAAACACTTAGTACAGATTCTATTCCATACTTATCTATAGTTCTTATGGCCTTGGTTGAAACTCTTAAACGTATCCATCTATTTTGATCTTCTAACCAAAATCTACGAGATTGTAGATTTGGTAAGAATCTGCGTTTTGTTTTATTATTAGCATGGGATACATTATTTCCCACCATAGGTCCTTTACCAGTTATCTGACACATTTTTGTCATGGAATCACCTTATATAGGAGAATTTATTTTGAAGAATACTATTAATGAAATGATAAAGTTTTTCTATTTATAGGCAAAGCATATCAAATACAGTTCTCTTAAAAAGAAATAAATATTAATTCGAAAAGGAAACATTATATAATGCCTGTATTATAATGCAATATATTTAATGAGAACATAAACGATATTTTAACTTAAAATTTTCTAATATATAAAAATCAAAAATTAATTCTGAATCATTTACACTGTTATTCTAGTTAGTTAATCATATAACGTCAATGTGCTGTTTTTTATTTTTGTTCAATTTATTATGATCTTGGTACTTATTAGTTATTAATAATTAAATTGCGTATGCAATGATCGATTATGTTTATGTTCCATATCATATATAATAACATCTAATTGATGCATATTTTTATAGTAAACATTTTATAAGTAGATAATAACTAATATCTTTTTATGAAAACATACAAATAGAGAAATATTATGATAGAACTGGGTATTAATATTGACCATGTTGCTACTTTAAGACAACAAAGAAATACTTATTATCCTGACCCTTTAGCTGCTGCTTTATTAGCAGAAAAGGCTGGAGCTGATTTGATTACTCTTCATCTAAGAGAGGATAGAAGGCATATACAAGATAAGGATGTTTTTAATATTCGTGCCAATATAGTTGGCAAAATGAATCTGGAGTGTGCCATTACTAAAGAAATGCTAAATATTGCTGTTAAAGCACGACCAGATATAGTTTGTCTTGTTCCGGAAAGAAGGCAAGAGCTAACAACTGAAGGTGGATTAAATATAATAAACTCATCAGAAGTGGTTTTTAATGCAGTTAAATTTCTTCAATCCAATGGAGTAAGAGTTTCTATATTTATTGATCCAGATATTAATCAGATATATGAAGCAAAACGGATAGGAGCTGATGCTGTAGAGCTACATACCGGTAGATATGCTGAAGTTTGTAATTGTAATGAGAGAGATAGGGAAATAGATAGATTGAAAAAGTCTGTAGATATGGCTTTAAGTTTAGGATTAAAAGTTAATGCTGGTCATGGTTTGCATTATGATAATATCAAGAATATTTTAATAATAAATGGAATTAGTGAATTTAATATAGGACATTCAATAATTAGTAGAGCAATTTTTAATGGATTATTTTCTGCTGTTAAAGAGATGAAAGATCTTATAAATACTATTAAATTTTGATTAAATTTATGATTTTAGATTCTAATTATATATCTGGAATTGGTATAGATATTTTATCAGTTAAGAGAGTAAATTCACTTTTTGTGAAATATAAGTATAAATTTTTAGATAAAGTTCTGGGTTCTCTTGAGAGAGATTGTTTCAATAAGCGCTTTGATGCGAATTATCATAGAGGCATAAGATATATTGCAACTAGAATTTCTGCTAAAGAAGCTCTTTCAAAAGCTATGGGTATTGGAATGACCTTTCCTCTATCTTGGTCTAGTATTGAAATACTTAACTCATTTAATGGTAAACCTTATTATTTTTTTTCTTCGGATTTAGATAAATGGATTAAAGAAAGATATGGTGTTATACATATTTCACTAAGTGATGAGCATGATTTGGTTATGTCTAATGTAATCATAGAGAATAAGAAGATTTAATATTTGATATTTTTGTATAGCATATTAGAATATAATGACAGCTTCTTTTAATTTTAGCGCTTTTTCAAAAAATATTCCTCATTTACCTGGTATTTATAAGTATATTGATATTGAAGGTAATGTAATATATGTTGGTAAAGCTCGTGATTTAAAAAAGAGAATTTCTTCATATTTTAGCAAAAACTTACCAAGTATTAGAATAGAGAAGATGGTTTCAAGAATATCAGATATAGAAATTATAGTTACTAAATCTGAAATAGAGGCTTTGATTTTAGAGAACAATCTTATTAAATCTCTAAAGCCAAAATATAATATATTATTTCGTGATGATAAATCGTATCCTTATCTTAAAATATCTTTGCATGAATATCCTCGTTTACATATTGTTAGATTGAAACCAATTGTTGACCATAAAAAACTAGAAGGCCAATATTTTGGGCCATTTCCAGATAGTTATGGGGCTAGAGAAACTATCAAGATTTTGCAAAAAATATTTCGTTTGCGTACTTGTGAAGATTCAGTTTTTTTACATAGGTCTCGTCCATGTTTATTAGGTCAAATTGGTAAATGTTCTGCTCCTTGCACTAATAATATTAGTTTTGAAAATTATGACAAGAATATAAAAGAGGCGTCATTATTTTTAAATGGCAAGGCCACAACGGTTTTATCTGATCTTAAAGAAAAAATGCAAGTAGCTGCCAATACTATGAATTTTGAATTAGCAGCTACATTGAGAGATCAAATAACAGCGCTAAAAAGCGTTCTTCATAAACAAACCATGGAGAATATCGGAGTAAAAGATACTGATATTATATCGGTATTAAGAGAGTCAGGAAAAACATGTATTAATGTTGTTACGATTAGAAATGGTCGTCATATAGGAGATAAGAACTTTCTTATAGAAGTTGGAGAAGAAGAGATAAATTATGTACTAGAATCTTTTGTTACACAGTATTACTCTACTAGAGTTTTGCCTGATATTATTGTTTCTTCACATAGATTTTCTACATTAGATAATATAGATTTAATTAGTTGCCAACAGGGTAAAAAAGTTACTTTGTCTTTTAAACCAAGAGGTCTAAAGGCCTCTTGGTTAAAACAGTCTATAGAGAATTCTAAAATTTTTTTAGCAAAAAATATAGATTCACAATATTTAAGAAAATTTCGGATTAAAAATTTATTAAATGAATTAGATATTTGTGTGGAAAGTTATGAAAAATTATATATAGAATGCTTTGATATTAGTCATTATTCAGGAGAGTCAACCCATGCATCGTGTGTTGTTTTTGATAAGTGCGAAATGCAGCCTTCACTTTATAAACTTTATAAGATAGAAAATATAGCTCCAGGAGATGATTATTCTGCTATGAGTCAGGTATTATATCGTCGTTTTTCTAAATTTGAAAATATAGATATGCCTAATATAGTTCTAATAGATGGTGGTCCTGGTCAGGTTGAGGTAGCAAAAAAAATTTTTATTCAATTAGGATTGGATATAAAATTAATAATTGGAGTCTCTAAGGGAGAGGGGAGAAAAGTTGGGTTGGAGACATTGCATTTTGCTGATGAAAGATTAGCTATTTCTCTTGGTGCTAATTCTCCGGCCCTTATGTTAATTGCTTATATAAGAGATGAAGCTCATAGATTTGCTATAGAAGGGGTAAGAAATAAGATTGCTAAATTAAGAAATACGTCTTTAATAATGAATGTTGAAGGTATTGGCAAAAAAAAATCTCAAGCATTACTAAAGCATTTCGGTAGTTTACAGGATATTTCTTGTGCAACAATAGAGGAAATAATGTCTGTTGAAGGTATATCTAGATCTTTAGCTGAAAAAATATATTATTTTGTAAGGTCGTAATGTAGTATATATATTATAATTTTTTAGAAGCAGCCAGTCATAGTATGTTAATAAATATACCAATTGCCATTACTTGGATTAGAATTCTATTAGTACCATTAATGGTTTGTTTTTTTTATTTTTTTGATTATTATCTTGGAGATTTAGCACGAGATGTTGTATCTTTGATATTATTTATACTTGCTGCATTGACTGATTGGTTAGATGGTTGGTTAGCTCGAAGGTTAAATCAAACAACTTCTTTCGGGGCTTTTTTAGATCCTGTAGCCGACAAACTAATGGTTTGTTCTTCTTTAATCATTCTTTTAAAACTTGGTCGAGTAGATATACTAATAACATTGATTATTATAGGTAGGGAAATAACAGTTTCTGCTTTAAGAGAATGGATGGCAATAATGGGTGCGAGGGCTAGTGTAGCTGTAAACAGAATGGGGAAGATTAAGACACTTTTTCAAATGATAGCCATTCCATGTTTGTTATATGGTAGAGTTTTTTTAGGTATGAATTTTATGTGTATAGGTACTTGGCTAATTATTATGTCGTCAATTTTAACAGTTTGGTCTATGCTTTATTATATAAGACGTTCGTGGTATGTTTTAAAACACGCAAAATAAATTATTTTTATTTGCAAGTTTTGTAGTGTAGGGAATATATTTTAATTAATTTTGTTTAACATAGTGTGATTACAAATGGTTTTTTCTTCACAGAATTTTTTACCTGAAGACAATGAGTCTATCAGAAAAGATTGGATGATTATAAGTTTAATTACTTTTATTCATGCTTTATCACATTTTTTCCAACTAGTTTTGCCTTCATTATATGTGGCGCTTGGGTTGGAATTTGATTTAGATTTTGCTCAACTTGGCTTGTTAGCGACTATATTCTATGTGGTTTCTGGAGTTGGTCAAGTTATTTCTGGAGTTGCTGTAGATCGATTCGGACCTTTCAAGATTCTTTTATTGGGTTTAGTTTGTTTCTTATTATCTAGTTTAATGATTGCTTGTTCTTATGGCTATGTTTTTTTGATGTTCTCGGCTTTTGTTGGAGGCATAGGTAACTCAGTATTCCATCCAGCTGGATATTCAATAATTAATCAAATGGTTAGTCCAAAGAGATTAGGTTATGCTTTCAGTATTCATGCTATTGCTGGTAGTTTTGGATGGGCATTAGCTCCTATTTTTATTACTGTAGTTACTGTATTAACTAGTTGGAGAGTTGCTGCTTTAAGTGTTGCTCTTCTATTTGTTTTATCATTTTTTTTAACAAAGTCATTGAAGGCTTATATTTCAGAGTTCGAGAAAAAGAAGAATGATGAACTGAATGATTCAAATTCACCCAATATATTAAAGAAAGATTATGTTAATTCTATATTAAGACTTCTTGCTAACCCTGTTATGTGGGGTGCGTTTTTATTTTTCACAGTTACTTCATTTTCTACTTCATCTATTCAAAATTATACAATTCCACTGCTAGGTAAATTATATAACTTTAATGAATTGTTTGCTAGTTCTAGGCTTTCTGTTTATATGATAGCATCTGCTTTTGGGATGTTAATAGGAGGATGGTTATTATCAACAGCTAAGTTCAAAGAAAATAATATATTAATTTCACTAGTTATATCGGGTATATCTTTTATATTTATAGCTACCGGTGTTATTTCTGATGGTTTTGTTACATTTTTTATGATAATGGCTGGTTTTTGTTTTGGAGTTGCTGTTCCATCTAGAGATATGTTGGTTAGGAAAATTGCTAATAAACATTCTACTAGTATTGTCTATGGGTTAGTTTACTCTGGAATAGATGTTGGTTCAGCTATCGGTCCTGTCTTATTTGGGGTTATGATTGATGCTAAATTGTATAGCCTGCCATGGATAATAGCAGGACTAATGTTAATTATATCTTCTTATTTAGCAAAATGGTTAGCTGATAAACAGGCAAATAATTAGATTAAAAATCAACATGTTAGTTAGAGTGATATAACTCACTGACGTGTTGATCTAGATAAGTTTCTTATAGGGTTATATTCTGTCAAGTCTGTTGATCTCCATGGATTTATATCTATTCCGCCTCTTCTTGTATATTTACCATATACGCTTAGATACTCCGGTTTACATCGTTCATGTATATCTAGAAAAATTTTTTCTATGCAATTTTCATGATATTCAGCGTGGTTTCTGTAGGATATTATATACTTCAGAATAGATTCATGATTTATTTTAAATCCTCGATACCTTATTTGAATAGAAGCCCAATCTGGTTGCATAGTAATAGGACAATTGGACTTTAATAACCTTGATGTTAAGGTTTCTGTTATTTTTTTTGTATTTATTTTTTCATTTTCTAACAAATTTGGATCAGGATTATATATATCTGTTTTTATTTGTAAATGGTCTATACATAACCCATCTAATTCTTGAATATATATTTTTTTGAAATCTTGTGGCATTATAATATTTACTAGCACATCACTGTTAGTAGCTGATGATAAATCATTGCATATAAAATGTGTTAAATCACTGTGATTATCAAATTTCTTTTGATTAAGAGAGTTTAAGTAAATCTTTAGAGATTTTGATTCTATAATATAGTTGCTATTTGCTGGTATTTGAAATCTGCCAATTGCTATTTCTGGTTTGCCAGTTTTGTTAAGCCATGATATTTCATAGGCATTCCATATATCGAAGCCTTTGAATATTTTGTTATTTTTTAAGTATTTCCTTTTTAAAGGAAATAGTAAATTTGGGTTGTATTCTAATGGGTAGTTAGTTTGTCTACCTAAAGGGTTTTCTATTTTTTTCATTTTATATTCTTTAAATTGTTTTTATAAACATAAGTTCATTAGAGTATATATTGCGAATATGTTATTTATAATAGCTTTTTCTTGCTAATTATGTTTGTATTTTTGAATATATTTTATTGCATTCAACTCATTTTTGAGGGATTATTATGACCTTATTTGAAGGTACTGGAGCGCTACTTTCTTTGATTGCTATGTTTGGTTATATCAATCATAGATTTATAAAGTTGCCTGATATGTTAGGCATAACAGCAGTTGGCTTAGTAGTTTCTGTTTGCTTATTATTATTAAGTCTTTTTTTTCCTGAAATGGCTATAGAAGCACAGTATTTAGTTGGTATGATTGATTTTTCTGAATTAGTATTTCATGGTCTTTTGGGTCTGTTGTTATTTGCAGGAGCTTTACATGTTGATATTTCAAAAATGAGACGTTTGAAGATGCCAGTTTTTTTATTGGCTACTATTGGAGTATTAATATCAACTGCAGTTGTTGGACTTGGTTTCTTTTTAGTTACCAGTTTTTGTAATGTACATATAAGTTTTTTATGGTGTTTAGTGTTTGGTGCACTTATATCACCCACTGATCCTATAGCAGTTCTTGCTGTATTAAAAAATGCTAAGGTATCTCCTGATTTAGAAACTCAAATTGCTGGTGAATCATTGTTTAATGACGGAACGGCTGTTGTAGCTTTTATGACTTTATTAGGATTAGCTACTGGAAATACAGAATTTTCTCTTTTATCTGTTTTAATAACTCTTATACAAGAAATATTTGGTGCTGTTGTATTTGGTTTGGTGATTGGATATGTAGCTTCTTTAATGTTAAAGGATTTGGATAGTTATCCTGTAGAAATATTAATTACTTTAGCTTTGTCTACAGCTGGCTATAGCATAGCTGAACACCTACATGTTTCTGCTCCATTATCAGTAGTCGTTATAGGATTAGTAGTAGGTTATAATAGTAATTTATCAAAGGGTCATAAATCAAAAAATAGAGAATATCTATTTAGTTTTTGGGGATTGCTGGATGAGTTATTAAATCTTATATTATTTGGTTTGATAGGATTAAAAATTGTAGCTTTATCATTTAGTATAAAGAATCTATGGCTTGGTATCATAGCAATTTTTGTTGTTCTAATAGCTAGATATATTAGTGTAGCAGCTCCTATAAATATGCTTCATTACATGAAAGATAATAGGCATGCCGTAAAAATTATGACATGGGGAGGTCTGAGAGGAGGAATATCTATAGCATTATCATTGTTACTACCTTCTTTTGAAGGAAGGGAAATGTTTATTGGTGTTACTTATATTGTTGTTATTTTTAGTTTATTGGTGCAGGCTACTACTTTAGGTCCACTAGTAAAATTTTTAGACAAGAAAAATTAGTTTTTTATTATTAATATAAAAAGATTAATTTCTTAATTCTGGTGCTATTTAAATTATGATTTTTCGTTATCTTTATTTTTCTGTAATATTTATTTATAGTCTAGTTTGTTTTGATATATATGCGTCAGATTTGGAATTGTATAGAGAATTTGAGTCTTTACCTAGTTCTTTATGTGATGATTGTTTAGTTGCTCTAAGGAATAATGCTCCTGCTAATGGAATATCTTTTGAGGATTTTGACAAATTTACTAATGACATTAGACTTTTAAAAAAAACTTTTGTTCTAGCACGAAATCAGAAAGATTTACAAGAAGATTGGAATTCATATATATCAAAAGTAATTAATAAAAAGAAATGTATTGATGGTATAAAAATATTAAATGAATTTAGAGATCAATTGGTAGAAATAGGAAATACTTATCAGGTTGATCCTGAGTTATTAGTTGCTATTTTAGGTATTGAGACAAATTATGGAAAAATTTTAGGAAATACTAATGTTCTCAATGCTTGGTTTACAAGAGCTTGTACAGAAAATAATTTGTTGTGGAAGAAGAATTTTTATGCGTCAATTAAATTGTTGCGAGATGGTATAGTTAAGCCTGATAAATTCTTAGGATCTTGGAGTGGTGCTTTTGGAATGACACAATTTATACCTACATCTTTTTATGAATTAGCTGTTGATGGTGATGGTGATGGTGTTATAGATTTATATAATTCTTTTATTGATGCTATTGCTTCTACTGCAAATCATTTGAATAAACGCAACTTCAGTTGGAAATATAATATTCCAGCTGTTATAGAAGTTTCTTTACCAGAGTATTGGTTGGATAGCATAAATCTTGAAAAAGATAAAACATATTTACATATATCTGAAAAACGCAATCTTCAAGATTGGTCTATTATAGGTGTTTGTAGAATTGGTAATAGAGAATTATGTGACGAATTAACAGATAGTGAGTTGGAAACAGTCGTTTTTGCTCCAAATGGGTCTTCTGGACCATTTTTTTTAGTTACTGAGAATTTTTATTCTATATTAAACTATAATAGGTCGTATAGATATGCTCTGGCTGTTTCATTATTATTTAATTTTTTAAAGTTTGAGAATGATATTTTTAGTTCTTGGGCCATAAATAATTAGATATTATAAATTGTTAATTATTTATACTATTGTTCTGACTATTTTTTAAAGAACATTTCTTTTTTTTTCATAAGAATTATTTTATATTCCATTGTTTGATTTAAAATTCGACTGTCCATTTCTATATTAATATCAAGAATAATTTTATATGAATCTTAATTTTTTAATATCTACTAGATATCTTTAATAAGAATTCTATAACCATTTTTCTGAAATCATAAGATTTTATATCGTAATATTGTTTATTATTTCGTTAAATTATTTTTGTAACTTGTGGTTTATTTTATGAAGAATGATTTCAAACTGTGTTGAATATAGTTAGTTCTTTCTACTTGATTTATTTAATTCAATGTTATCAAAACCTGTTGTAATACATATATAGAAACCAGATATAAGACAGAAAACTTACAATGAGTTGTAAATAATTTTGATTTTTTCATATGGCGTAGATCTTCCATATTAATATATATTTATTGATACTTGATTTATTGCTTACTAAATCATATATATTAGCTAATAATTTAGCTGGCAAATGATGTTTATTGATAACCTAGATAAATTGTATAAGTTTCTAATTCTATAATTAGAGATAATAATAACTCATATTATTATCTCACAATATTGTATGGAGTGTTTTTGATATGAGATTTGATAAACTCACTGCAAAATTTCAACAAATATTTGTTGAAGCTCAAAGTCTAGCAATAGTAAATGAACATCAGTATATAGAACCTATGCATCTATTAAGAGCTTTGTTGAATGATGAGGATGGAACTAGTAAAAGCTTGATTGCTAGGTCAGGAGCATCTATAGATAAGCTTAATAAGCTTTTAGATGAGTCATTAAACTCATTGCCTAAAGTACAAAATATAGACAATATACAAATAGGAAGAGATTTACAGAGTTTGATGATTCGAATGGAAAAAGAATCATATAGATTAAAAGATAGTTATATCTCTAGTGAGATTTTCCTGTTAGTAGCTTCTTCAGATAATGGCGAAATAGGTCGTATTCTGAAAGAATCTGGGTTAAACAAAAATTTATTGGAAACTGCTATTAAGGAACTACGAGGTTCAGAAAATGTAAATAATAGTGATGATGAGTCTAATAGGAAGTCTCTATCTAAATATACTACGGATATTACAGCTAGGGCTATTAATGGAAAATTAGATCCAGTTATAGGAAGAGATGATGAAATCAGAAGGACAATTCAAATTCTACAACGTAGAACTAAAAATAATCCTGTTTTAATTGGTGAGCCAGGTGTCGGTAAAACTGCAATCGTAGAAGGTTTAGCTCAGAGGATAGTAAATGGAGAAGTTCCTGACAACTTAAAAGGTAAAAAGGTATTATCTCTAGATATTGCTTCTTTAATAGCTGGTGCTAAATATCGTGGAGAATTTGAGGAAAGGTTAAAATCTGTTTTAAAAGAATTGTCTATTAACGGTAATGATAATATTTTATTTATTGATGAGCTTCATACTATTATGGGTGCTGGTAAAACTGAGGGTTCAATGGATGCAGGTAATATGTTGAAACCAGCTTTAGCGAGAGGTGAGTTACATTGTATTGGAGCTACGACATTAGATGAGTATAGAAAATATATAGAAAAAGATGCTGCTTTGGAAAGGCGTTTTCAAAAGGTATTAGTAGAGGAACCAGATGTTGAGTCGACTATAGCTATTTTACGGGGCTTACAGGAAAGATATGAAATTCATCATGGGATTGAAATTACTGATCCAGCGATAGTTGCAGCTGCTGAGTTATCTAACAGGTATATTACAGATCGTTTTCTGCCTGATAAGGCAATAGACCTAATAGATGAAGCTGGTGCTCGTATTAGAATGGAAATAGATTCTAAACCAGAAATAATGGATAAGTTAGATAGAAAGATAATTCAATTAAAAATAGAAAAAGAAGCTGTTAAAAAAGAGAAAGATGAAGCATCTAAGAAACGTTTCCTTTTAATAGAAGAAGAATTAGATAAGTTACAAAAAGAGTACCATGATTATGATGAGATTTGGAAGTCTGAGAAAGCAATCATACAAGGGACAAAAGCTATTAAAGAAGAAATAGATAATACAAAAATAAGAATGTCAGAATTACAAAGAACTGGACAATATGATAAGTTAGCAGAAATTCAGTATTCTATTTTACCTGAATTAGAGTCTAGACTAAAATTTGCTGAAGGGAATGTGGATAATGATAGTAAACAACATAAGTTTAAATTATTGCGCACACAGGTAGGTGCTGAAGAAATTGCTGAAGTTGTTTCTAGGAGTACTGGTATACCTGTATCAAAAATGATGCAAGGAGAGAAAGATAAATTATTAAATCTTAGTAATTTTTTGTCATCTCGTGTTATAGGTCAAGAAGAGGCTGTACAAGCTGTTTCTGATGCTATTATACGTTCTAGAGCAGGTCTTTCTGATTCAGCAAGGCCTTATGGTTCTTTCCTATTTTTAGGTTCTACTGGAGTAGGAAAAACAGAATTAGCTAGAGCACTTACTGAGTTCTTATTTGATGCTACTGATCATATGGTTCGTATAGATATGAGTGAATTTATGGAAAAACATTCCGTATCTAGATTGATAGGTGCTCCTCCTGGTTATGTTGGATATGAAGAAGGTGGTTATTTAACTGAAGCTGTTCGTAGAAAACCTTATAGTGTAATTTTGTTAGATGAAATAGAAAAAGCTCATCCTGATGTTTTCAATATATTGTTACAAGTATTAGATGATGGAAGACTAACAGATGGCCAAGGTAGAACTGTTGATTTCAGGAATTCTGTAATTATTATGACATCTAATCTTGGTTCAAGTGAAATTAATAATATGGAAGATAAGCCTTATGACAAAATTAAAGAGATTGTCCTAGGAACGATACGTCAAGTATTAAGGCCAGAATTCCTAAATCGTATTGATGAAATTGTAGTATTTCATAATTTAGAACAAAAACATATGGAATCTATAGTTAAAATTCAGTTAGATAGATTGAATCTTCGTATTCAACAAAAAGATATGAGTATTGATGTAACGAATGCAGCTATTAGTGCATTATCTCATATTGGGTTTGATTCTAATTTTGGAGCTAGGCCTCTTAAGAGATTAATTCAACAAAAAATTGAAAATCCATTAGCTAAATTAATACTAAGAGGTGACTATTCATCAGGTGATACTATTTGTGTAGATTATAGGAATAATGAATTTTCTTTTAACAAGTAAATTCATATATGCAGTTTGTTATTCAAGTAGTTATGGTTATTGTATAAACATCATGACTACTTGAATAATTATGTATCCAATTTAATTTTTCGTAAAAGTTTTCTGCCATGTGTTTTTTTAGATAACCATGAAATCCAAAATTTTCTAAATGGAGATAGAGTGATGTACTGGTCTAATATTAATTGTTTTTTTTTGCTGAGCTCTTCTAGAAGTTCATAATATACAGCTGTGGTTGATATATAGAACTTATTTGGATCTATTTCCGAAGATAATAAAATAGTAGGTATTTGTTTATATAATTGGTATGTTTTTTCTATTTGAACGTTTATTAATTCTAGCATTATGTTTGATTTGGCTGGTTCCAAAAAATCTTTTGCTTCAATATTAAATTGTTTGAGTTCACTAATTGGTATATAGAATCTCCCAATTCTAGCATCTTTTCCTATGTTTCTAATTATTTTTGTCATCATGATAGCAGTGCTAATTTCTATATCTGCTATTGTATATTGATATTCTATGTGATTAATTTCTTGATATATTTTATGTACTAATCTATCTGACTGCCAGTAAACCTTATTAAGTTCATCAAAATTATAAAATTGTGTTTTTTCTATTAAAATTTCATTGTGATTGATAAAATCGATAATTATATTTTGTATTTTTGGATATATATTTATTGCTACTTTTAATACTTGTATTATTGGATGCTGAATAACAATACTATTATCACTCATAATTTCAGTTATTTGATAGCGCCACCATGATAACTGTGCATATGCTGTTATGCTAGTTTTTGATTTTGATACTATAAATTCTATTTTTTTGCTGAAAAGATATATAGCAGACAATATATTTTTTTGATTTTTTTCTAGTGATAGAATGTTATAGTACAAGCTGGAATTACTTTGTTTTAATTGCATAGTGCAATATTCATATGGATTCATACTTTTTTATCAATATAAATTTTTAGTTTCAATAATATTATTATAAATAAAATTATTGTTTCATTTTGGTGATTTGAAAAATTTATAAAATATTTCTTAAATATAAATTATTTATTTTTAAATTTAAATATAGAAAAATGGCTAAATCAAAAAATACATATGTATGTTTGCAATGTGGTATAAAAAGTTTGAAATGGCATGGGAAATGTCTATCGTGCAATTCTTGGAATTCTTTTTCTGAAGAAATTGTTGATGATAATTCCTTTCAAGAATCATGGGCTGTTCCATCCACAGTTAAAAGTCTTGCCGAAATAGATGCGCAGGAAGTTACTAGAATTCCGACTGGTTTTAATGAGTTCGATAGAACTTTAGGAGGAGGTTTGGTTGTAGGATCAGTAATTTTATTGGGAGGAGATCCAGGTATAGGTAAATCAACATTGTTATTGCAATCTTTATCAGTTTTATCAAATCAATATAATGTTTTATATGTTACTGGTGAGGAATCTGCAGAGCAAGTCGCTTTGAGAGCAAATAGGCTCGGATTAACATATGATAATCTAAATTTGTTAGCTGAAACTAAACTTGATGAAATTATAAATGTAATTGTTTCTCATAAGCCATTAGTAGTTGTAATTGATTCTATACAAACAATTTATAGTGCTATATTGAGTTCATCACCAGGGTCATTATCTCAAGTTAAAGAATGTGCTACACAGTTAACTAGAGTTGCTAAGAGGCTAAATATCATTATATTTATGATAGGACATATGACTAAGGATGGATTGATTGCTGGACCTAGGGTTCTAGAACACATGGTAGACACAGTTCTATATTTTGAAGGAGATCATAATTCATCATTTCGTTTAATAAGATCTTTTAAAAATAGATTCGGTGCTGTGAATGAATTAGGTGCTTTTGCTATGACAGATAGAGGATTGCGTTGTGTTCCTAATCCATCAGCATTGTTTTTATCTAATCATAATAATAATGTTTCAGGTTCTTGCGTTATGGCAACGCAGGAGGGATCAAGGACACTGCTTATTGAGATACAGGCTCTGGTCAATAAATCATATGGTTCTACGCGTAGAATATTGTCTGTTGGAATAGATGATAATAGATTAGAAATGCTATTAGCAGTGCTTCATAAACATGCTGGAGTTCCAACTTTTGATAAAGATATATTTGTGAATGTTGTTGGTGGCGTAAAAATATCAGAACCAGCTTCAGATATAGCTGTATTGTTAGCTATATTTTCTTCTTTGTTGAACAAATCAATACCATCAAGATTATTTGCCTTTGGAGAAATAGGTCTTTCAGGTGAAATTAGGCCGTCAATTAAAGGTCAAGAACGTTTAAAGGAAGCAGTTAAATTAGGATTTGAAATTGCTTTGATTCCTAATCAAAATGTACCTAAACAGAAAATATTAGGTCTAAAGACTATCAAGATGTTTAATTTAAAAGATGCTTTAGATGCAGTTAAACAGCTATTCCAACATTCATAGAAAATACCCAAACTATTAAATATATTTATAATAGTTTGGGTATTTGTTTAGAACAGATTATTCAAAATTTCTTTGGAAAGGTATTGCATCTATTATTTTTCTATCAAATTTTTTATAATATTCCGAATAGACTGGAGCCATTGCTGTTGCAAAATCAGCTCTATCTACTTCTGCAATTTGAATTCCACATTCTCTGAGTTTTTCAACGCCATTTTTTTCAACGTTGTCTACAAACTCTCTCATTTTAGTACTAGCTGCTTTTCCTGCTTTATCAAAAAATGTTCTATCTATTTTAGGTAGTTTCTTATAAAGTTTTTCAGATGCAAGTATTAATGCTGGAGCATATACGTGTCCAGAAAGAGATAAATATTTTTGTGTTTGGGATAATTGGGTTAATAAAATAACTGCTAAAGAGTTTTCTTGTCCATCAATTTCTCCTTTTTTAATGGCATCAAAAGCCTCAGTAAGTGTCATTGGGACGGGATCTATTCCTATATATCTAAATCCATCTATATGAATGGAATTTTTAGGTGTTCTTATTCTTAATCCTTTTGCATCTTCTGGTGTTAGTACCGGTCTAACATTATTTGTTAAATGACGGAAACCTTGTTCTCCCCATGCTAGGGCAACTAGTCCTTTTGATGGAAATTTTGCTAATATATTTCTACCTACAGGTCCATCTAGAACATTTCTAGCATGAGTTAAATCATGCATTAAAAATGGAATATCAAACATTCCTACTTCTGGAATGATATCCATAATTGTGCTTGTAGATACAATGGCTAGATCAATTGTACCTTCTTGAAGGCCCTCAATGACATTCCGTTCAGATCCTAATTGATTATTTGGGAATGTAATTACTCTATATTTACCCTTGCTACAGGTTTTTAGAGTTTCAGCAAACGCATTAGCTGCTGTGCCGTAGTGTGATTTGCTGTGAAGAGAGTGAGCCATTCTCAAATGAATATCAGCTGGCGCTGTAATATTCTCAGCCAATGCTGGGACAGATGCTATTATTGCTGATAAGGCTAACGCAATACTGGCAAGCCAAACATTACGCATTCGTCTACTCCTGAAAAATCAAAAGAAATATTCTAAAAATAATCAAATATAATTAGAAGACATATACTAATATTTATACAAATTAGGGTTGCTAACCCAGTTTGCATTCAAAATTATTTATAAATTAACAAATGTATATCCTTAATCCTTAAAATTTTGCTATATGATTTAGAATTTTACAAGTTTTTTTAGAAAGTCTTAAAATCAATGTGGATTTTTAAGAAGATATTTTTAAACATTTGATGATTATAAACTATAAAACGTCGATAATTTTCAATTATTTGTTCACTATGGTATATCGTTATTCTAAAATAGCCAACCAAAAATTCTTATATGTTTGTTTATAATCATATATTAGTTGTTGATTTTAATATTTTTGTAAATAGTATTTACATCAAAACAAGCATATTTAAATAACTATATTTATGATTTAGTTATTATTTTAATATATAAGAAAGAAGCTTAATCCAATTTCATAATATACCTATATTATGTTGTAGGATAGCAATTAGTTGACATTTATCGAGAAATATTGGAAGACGCATATGTTTGATAAAATTGTTGAATTTTAGTAAGAAAATCTTTATTTAATATTATAACTATTGGAATAGTGGAATATTAATAGATGTTTTCTTAAAAGAAATCTTTTTTAGTTTTTAAGCATAATTGATTATTAGTTATAGAAATTTGAATCATCTAAAACATTATATCTGTTACAGCGGCAAGATTTGCTTAAGATAATAATGTTTTATTAATTATTATTAATAAATAAATTTATATTAAGTTATCTTTTTTGGAAAGATAGAGGAATCTTTTGATTCTTTATTCATAATATTTTAAATTTAATTATGAGTTACCAGGAAATGGTTAATGTGATAATTCATTTTTATGATATAAAATATACGAGTTATTATAGGAAATATTGTGTTTATGATTTTGATTTTTGGTTTTCTTTTATCTATTTTTATATTAAACATTTTTATCTTGAATATAATCAGAAAGATTAATCAAGAAGATAACTTTAATTCTTATTTAGATATTTTAAATGAAGCAACATTAAAAATACATAATGATATTATTGAAACTCAAAAGATTCTTCGTAGTGATTTTTTGGAAGCAATTCGTTCATTTCAGATAGAATTAAAAGACTCTCATGATAAATTAAAAGATTCTCTCACTAGAGATTCTTTTAATAACCGTTCTGAACTTGCCTCTTCTCTAGCAAGTTTTTCTAGTGGTTTTAGTGATAAACTACAAGGAATGATCGAGATTAATGATAGAAGATTGTTAGAAATAAGAAATACTTTAGAAAATAGATTAGATATTTTGCAAACTAATAATGCTTCAAAACTAGACGAAATGCGTTGTATGGTTGAAGAAAAGCTACATGCTACCCTAGAGCAAAGATTAGGTGAGTCTTTTAAAATTGTTTCTGAGCGTTTAGAAGCTGTACACAAAGGTTTGGGTGAAATGCAGACCTTAGCAGTTGGTGTGGGGGATTTAAAGAGAGTTTTGAGTAATGTTAAGTCTAGAGGTACATGGGGTGAAGTACAGCTTGCTAGATTAATAGAAGATGTTATGACTGATGATCAGTATGGGAAGAATGTGAAATTAATACCTAATAGCGACTCAATAGTTGAGTTTGCTATTAAATTACCAGGTAGAAGAGATGATAATGATCCTGTATGGTTGCCTATAGATTCTAAATTTCCTAAAGAAGAGTATGAAAGATTAATGGAAGCTAATGATGCAGGTAACATTGAATTGTCGAAAGCTGCTTCCTCATCATTAGCTAAAGCAATAGAGTTACAGGCAAAGATGATATCTTCGAAGTATATATCACCACCGTATACAACTGAGTTTGCTATTATGTTCTTGCCTACAGAAGGACTATATGCAGAGGTTATGAGATATCCGGGTTTATTTGATAAGTTGCATAATTTGCGTATAACTGTTACTGGTCCTAGTAATTTATCTGCCTTACTTAATAGTTTGCAGATTGGTTTTAGAACGATAGCAATTGAGAAGAGATCTTCAGAAGTATGGAATATATTGCGTGCAGTAAAAACTGAATTTTTTAAATTTGGAGAGTCCTTAGCTAGTGTAAAAAAAACATTGGATAATGCTAGTAACAAGTTAGGTCAAACAGAAGTTAGATCTAGAGTTATGTTACGTAATTTAAAATCTTTAGAAGTTCTTCCTGAGCAGGAATTAGAAAAGATCTTGTTAGATGATGAGTAAATAGTATTTGTATCTTAATATATGGTTTTATTATGAAAAAACAAAATGAATTAAAAAAAATGGCAGCTATAGAGGCAATGAGTTTTATAAAAAATATCATGTCGAAGAAAAATATAATAGGAGTTGGAACTGGATCTACAGTTGATTATTTTATAGAAGAGCTATCTAGTTTTAAAGAAAATTTTTTGGGAGCTGTGGCTAGTTCAAAAAGAACAGAGTTTTTGCTGTCTAAACATGGAATAAAACTTTTTGATTTAAACGAATTATCAGAATTAGAATTTTATGTTGATGGTGCTGATGAAGTAGATTATTCTTTATCTATGATTAAAGGAGGAGGAGGAGCATTAACAAGAGAAAAAATTATAGCTTCTGTAGCAAAAGAATTTATATGTATTGCGGATGAATCAAAATTATCTGGCAATAGTTTGGGAAAATTTCCTCTTCCTGTGGAAGTTATACCCATGGCTGCATCAGCTGTTTCTAGGTATTTTATAGAATTAGGGGCTAGTCCTATTTTGAGAAAAGATTTCGTGACAGATAATGGTAATTCGATTTTAGATATTCATAACTTTAAAATTGAGAGCCCTGTAGAGATGGAAAAGAATATAAATAATATACCAGGTGTTGTAACCTGCGGTTTATTCGCTATTAAAGGTGCAAATAAACTTATTGTTGCAACTTCAAAAAATGGCATAAAATATTTTACAAAATAATTTATTCTTTTGTTTTATTAAAGAGAAATAATTCCATTTGTTCTTTTAGATATTTTCTTGCTTTTATATCTGCTAAGTTTAATCTTTTTTCATTGATCAATATAGTTTGATGTTTCATCCAGTCTTCCCAGGCACTTGTAGAGATATTATTCCATATATACATACCTAGATCTCCTGGGAATGGAGGCTTATCTAATTTTGCTAGCTCACGTTTTAGTTTTATGCAATAAATTTTTTCTGACATTTTAAATCCTTTAACAAATAATTATTTTATATTTTTTATAAAAATTAGGCTATTTCGAGATCGGTTATAATTAATTTGTTTTTCTTTTGGTAAGTCTTGAACCTTTCCTCTTACAAATCCTCTTTTTAAAAACCAATGTGACGTTCTTGTTGTTAACGCAAATAGACGATCTATTTTCATATTTTTAGCACGAGATTCTATATGCCTTAAAAGCAATTCTCCTTCACCAGAACTTTGCCATTCGGGATGCACAATCAAACAAGCTAACTCAGCCATATTTTCCATTGGGAAAGGGTATAAAGCAGCACATCCGTATATTACTCCATCATGCTCTAAAACTGTAAATTTTTCCAAGTCTCTTTCTATTAAGCTTTTTGGTCTTGGTACAAGAGTTCCATCAGCTTCGAGGGGTTCTATAAGACTAATTATAGCACCAACATCATCTATAGATGCCTCTCTTAGATCATCTAAATTATCTTCAACAACCATGGTTCCAATGCCACCATGTGTAAATATTTCTAGTAATACGCTTCCATCTATTCTATATGGCAAAATATGAGTTCTAGCTACTCCTTTTTTTACAGCCATTACAGAGTTTTTTAGAAATTTTTTGGTTGTTGTATCAATATTATTATTTTGTAATAAAATTTCAGCTCTGGCTCTAGCTATTTCTGGATTTATTGAGCCATCTATGTTTTTAACACCTTCTGATGTTGAAAGAAATATTAATTTTTCTGCTCCTATAGCAATAGCTGTACTTGTAGCTAATTCTTCCATTTCTAGATGAAAAGCATCCCCTGTTGGGGAGAATCCTATTGGAGATAATAAAACTACTGAGGTTCCTTTTTCTATAGCAAATTTAATGGCTTCTGTATCTATTTTTCTTACTTTTCCTGTTAGTTGGAAATCAATTCCATTTAAGACACCAACAGGGCTAGCGGTAATAAAATTGCCTGATATAACTTTGATTTGAGAGTGAGACATTGGTGTATTAGGTAACCCCTGGCTGAATGATGCCTCTATATCTAATCTTATTTCTCCAGCAGCTTCTTTTGCGCATTCTAGTGCGGCATTATTAGTTGGAACTACTATTCCGTTATTAAAGTTTTGAGGCAATCCTTTCAAACGTAACTGCTCATTAATTTGAGGTTCCGAACTATATACCAGTACTAAGCGAATACCGAGAGCCGATAGTAATGATAGGTCTTGCACTAAAGTATTTAGTATTCCATCTTGGATAAGTTCACCTTCGAAAGCAACTACAAAAGTTTTGCCTCTAAAAGCATGTACATAAGGAGCTACATCACGAAACCATCGCACGAACTGTGATTTTGAATTTTCGTGTTCTTCAACGGAAGATTTGTCTATTTCCATATACTCTATAATTAATAATAAGTTAATAAGACGGTGAATTTAATTATGCTTATTATAACTAAATCTAATCTAACGATTATATATATATTATACTAGTAAGTTAAAGTAATTATTTACAACTATTGGTCATGTATTTTTTGTAATACTAACCGTTCTTTTACTAGGATATATTATCCAAGATATAAAACAAATTTATTATTTATGACAGCAATTTCAAATAATTTTCCGTCTTTTATTAATTTACGTGTTCATTCAGAATTTTCTATAGCTGATGGATTAATAAGAGTTAGAGATCTTGTGGATAATGTTATTAAGCTACAACAGCCTGCTGTAGCTCTAACAGATATGTCTAACCTTTTTGGAATTTTAAAATTTTATAAATATGCTCGTGCTAGTGGTATAAAACCAATTATTGGTTGTGATTTATGGTTATCTAATGATGAGGACCTAGATGATCCATTTAGAATATTAATTTTAGTATGTAATGAAGTTGGATATTTAAATTTATGTGAAATTATTACAAAATCTTATTTGATAAATCAAAGAAATAATAGGCCTGAAATACGTAAGGAATGGTTATTTTCTAAAAAGGGTTTAATAGTATTATCTGGAGGTATAAATGGTGATATTGGTTATGCAATAAAACGTGGCAAGATAGATATTGCTTCATCCTTGGTCAAGGAATGGAAGGAGATGTTTCCAGAATCTTATTACTTGGAAATTCAAAGAGCAGGGTTTGATGGTGAAGAAAATTATATACAAGCTGTATTATCTATCGCTACTGATACAAATACTCCGGTTGTCGCAACTCATCCCGTTCAGTTTCTTAAAAAAGAGCATTTTCAAGCTCATGAAATTAGAGTTTGTATTTCTGAAGGGAAGCATTTAACTGATATTCATAGGAAACATAATTTTACAAAAGAGCAATATTTAATTAGTTCTGAAGAAATGGCAAGTTTATTTGCTGATATACCTTCTGCTTTGTCTAATACTATTGAAATATCAAAACGTTGTAATCTAACCATAAAAACTGGTCAAGCAATGCTTCCAAAGTTTGATGTCCATGAAGGAATTTCTTTAGGAGATTACTTAAGAGAGTTATCAAATAAAGGCCTATATAATAAGATTAATAATCTATATCCTGATTCAACGGAATTATTTAAATCAAAGTATTATGAACGTTTAGAGAAGGAATGTAAGACTATTATACAGATGGGCTTTGCTGGATATTTTCTTATAGTTCAAGATTTTATTAATTGGGGTAAAAACAATGGTGTTCCTGTAGGACCAGGACGTGGTTCTGGTGCTGGTTCATTAGTTGCTTATGCCCTTGGTATAACGGATTTGGATCCAATCAAATATGATCTTCTTTTTGAGAGATTCTTAAATCCAGAACGTGTTTCAATGCCTGACTTTGATATTGATTTTTGTCAAGATAATAGAGATCGTGTTATAGATTATGTAAAGAACAAATATGGTACTGAATCTGTTAGCCAAATAGCAACTTTTGGAACTTTTGGTGCTAAGGCTGTAATTCGTGATGTGGGCAGAGTTTTAGGTTTGCCTTACTCCTTATGTGATTCTTTATCTAAATTGGTTCCTTTTAGTCCTATGGAACAATGGACTCTAGAAAAAGTATTGAATTCTGACCCTATATTTAGATCTCGTTATGAGCAGGAAGAAGAAGTAAAGTTATTAATAGATTTAGCCAGACATTTAGAAGGATTAGTGCGGAATGTTGGTATGCATGCAGGTGGAGTGCTTATTGCTCCAGGAAAACTAACAGATTTTTGTCCTCTTTATTGCCAGCCAGGCCAAGAAAATACATTGATTTCTCAATTTGATAAAGATGATGTTGAGTTAGCTGGTTTAGTAAAATTTGATTTTTTAGGTTTGAGGAATTTAACAGTTCTTGATTGGACTCTACGTTATATTAATTACTCTAGAAACGAAAATGATTTTTTTGATCTTTCTTCTTTACCATTAGAAAATGAAGAAACATTTAAGTTATTGTGTGCTGGTAATACAACTGCAGTTTTCCAGCTAGAATCTAGAGGCATGAAGGAATTGCTAAAAAAATTACAACCTAGTACCTTTGAAGATATTATTGCTGTTCTAGCTTTATATCGTCCTGGTCCTTTAGAGTCTGGAATGGTGAATGATTTTGTGAATCGTAAACATGGTTTATCAAAAATAAATTATTTTCATCCTGTATTAGAAAGTATTTTAAAAAGCACTTATGGAGTAATAGTTTATCAGGAACAAGTAATGTTAATTTCTCAAGTAATTGGAGGCTATTCTTTAGGTAGTGCTGATTTGCTTCGTAGAGCAATGGGAAAAAAAGATCCTGACGAGATGTCTAAGCATAGGGTGTTATTTGAGAAGGGTGCTATTAGCAATGGTTATAGTTCTCAATTAGCTATTAAATTATTTGATTTAATGGAGAAGTTTGCTGGTTATGGGTTTAACAAGTCACACTCTGCTGCTTATGCCTTAATAGCATACCAAACTGCATGGTTAAAAGTTCATTATTGTGCGGAATTTTTTGCTGCAGCTATGTCTTCTGAAATGGATGATACTGATAAAATACAAATTTTATTTAACGATGCTAAATATAATAATGTAAAAATTTTGCCACCAGATATTAATTTGTCTAATTTTAGATTTGAACCTGTGGTTTCTAAAATGAATAATAGTAAATCATACGAAATTAGGTATGGATTAGGAGCTATAAAAGGAACAGGTAAATTTGTTATAGATGAAATAGTAAAGATAAGGAATCAAGGAGGTCCTTTCAAGAGTATTTTTGATTTTTGTTTTAGAGTTTCAAAACTGGTTAATCGAAGAACTATAGAATCACTAATAAAATCAGGTTCTTTTGACTCTATTGAGTTAAATAGAGCTTATTTATTATTTTCTCTAGATAAAGTTATTGATTCTGTTGAACAGAAACAACGAGATATTTACCAAACTTCTTTATTTAGCAATAGTGAAGAATCTTCTTTTTTAGATTTGCCTGTTGGTGATGAAGTTATTCCATCATGGGATTTACATAAAACACTTATAGAAGAAAAATCTGCCCTAGGTTATTGTTTTAGTGGGCATATGTTTTCTTGTTGGGAAGATGAAATTAGAAAATTATTTCCTAAAAAATTAATTGATATAGACCATAATAGCAAATCACAATGGATCTGTGGAGTTTTAGTTCGCCTTCGTAGTTTATTTACTCGTCGAGGAAAGATTACCATCATTTTGCTAGATGATGGCAGCAAACAGCTTGAAGTTGTTGTTTATAATGAGCTTTATACAGAAATAAAAAATCTTTTAAAAGAAGATAATCTACTAATAATCAAAGGAATGGTTAGCAAAGATGACTATTCTGGTAATCTAAAAATTATTTCAGAACAGATATATGATTTGCAATTTATAAGAAAAACAATGGCAAAATCTTTAAGATTATATATAAATAACAGCAATGTTTCTTTATCCTCTTTTAAGGATATATTAGAAAAATTTAAGAATTTTTCTGATGTAAGATTTTCATCAGTGCCATTATTCATCTTCTATAAGAACGAAGATAAAAATTTTTTTTGTAAAATTAAATTAGATGATAAATGGAATATGATAATTACTAATGAATTAATATTAGAATTGCAAAAACTTATAAGCCATAATGGGTCAATAGATATTGGATATTGATACCAACATTTTTACAAAAATTTTTTTCAATTTTTTATTTTAATAATGTTAGGTTACTATGTTGAAACTAAAATTAGACTAATTAATATAGATAGTTTATATAATTTTATATTTGTTGAAAAACAATGCTTAATTAGATGTTTACAACAGTTTATACTTAAAACATTATGAAAATAAAATTTTTTAGATATATATTTTGTGCGTTCATAAAAAAATAAAAATTATCTTCATGATAAGAAACTCTTACTAAGAATTTTTCGTAGTGTAAAAATATATTGGTTGACAATATATTTTGCAGTTACTTTAATGATTTGTGGTACTGCAACGCAACCAGCATTAGCACTTATTATGAAACCTTTATTAGATAATGGTCTTTCTTTGAGTAATGATAATAATAAATTGTCTATACCGTTGATTCTGGTAATGCTAGCTATTCTTAGGAGTTTTTGCTATTTCTTTAGCGATTATCTGTTCGCATTAGTATCAAACACCATTTTAGATACGATATGTATAGGAAATTGTTAGGAGCGCCTGATTTATATTATTTAAATATTGATACTGGGAGATTATTAAATAAATTCACGATAGATGCAAATAACATTACAAATTTGTTTGCTGATGTTATAACAACTTTAATTCGAGAGTCAATAATTGCCATAGCGTTATTGGGAGTATTATTTTATATATCATGGTTATTAACCTTGATTGTTATTATTACCTTATTTTTTTATAAATAAAATAAGGTAATAAGTGAAAATATTTTAAATATGAATTCTGAACTCATAAAATTAGTCAGTAATTCTATAAAGGGTCAGAGAATTATTAAATTATTTAATGGCTATGATATATAAAAAGAACGTTTTGATTTTGTTAATAAGAGTCTTAAGCATTTCAGTATGAAATGCTGCTTTGGCTGATTCTGCGCTTTCCCAGTTAAGTATATTTTTGTATTATTTCAATACTATCTATTATAATAGTAGTGTCTTTAAGAATGAATTGATGTTAACAATAGGTGATTTTGGTGTATTTATAGCAGTGCTAGCGCAGATGCCAGATCCTATAAAAAAGTTGACTAATGCTCTTTGTGAATTACAAAAAATCTTGATTTCAGCAGATAGTGTATTTTCTTTAATTGATGCTGAAGAAGAGTATGATTCTGAATCGATCATAAACAATTATTTAGCAAAAGGAGGTATAGTTTTTTAAATGTGAAATTCAATTTTTCCGGAAATGATAGTCCTATTATAAAAAAATATATCCTTTCGTATAAAAGCGGGAGAAGCTATAGCTTTTGTCGGTCGTTCAGGTAGTGGAAAGACTACTTTAATCAATATGTTATCCAGATTTATAATTCCTGATTCAGGTAATATTTTATTGGATGGTTTTGATATTAATAAAATAACTTTGAAAGCTTTGAGGTTACATATCTTTTGTAGGATATGATCTAATACTTTTTAACGATACAATTATTTCTAATATTTGTTATGGGTTACATAACATCAGTACGGGAATAGTAGAGGAGGCTTTGAAGGCTGTTAATTTATTAGATTTTGTTAATAATTTACCAAATGGTTTATATACTAAAGTAGGTGAAGGTGCTGTGTTTTTATCTAGTGGTCAGTGTCAAAGATTAGTCATAGCAGAGCTTTTATAAAAAATCTCCAATTCATCGTTTATCTGCTGTAAGGAAGGTTAATCAAATTTTTGTTGTAGATTCATGGAAAATTGTAGAATCAGGTTCCTATGACTATTTATTAAGTAAGAAAGGTTTGTATTCTTTTTTCATAACATTCAATTTAGGGATTGATTATAAAAGTGCGATATCATACTGTTCTTGGTAATATCCATTATCTACTATTAATGATATTGGTTTTTTTATTTGATCTTCTATAATGGTCAAATAGTGACTTTCTTCTAGAAACATATCTATTATTTTTTGTGATGCAATTATTCTAAATTCTTTTGGATTAAATTGTTTTGATTCTTTTACTATTTCTCTCAAAATTTCATAGCATATTGTTCTAGATGTTTTAATCATTCCTCTAGATTGACAAACATTACAAGGTTCACACAATTGGTTTGTTAGTGATTCTCTAGTTCTTTTTCTTGTCATTTCAACTAAACCTAACTGGCTAAATTCGCTTAAAGTAATTTTTGTCCTATCTTTTGATATGGATTTTTGTAATTCTTTTAGCACTGCTTTTTTATGATCTTGGTCATCCATATCTATAAAGTCAACTATTATTATGCCTCCTAGATTTCGTAAGCGTAATTGCCTTGCAATAGCCTGTGTTGCTTCAAGATTTGTTCTAAAGATTGTATCTTTAAAATTTTTACCACCAACAAAACCACCTGTGTTAACATCAATGCTAGTTAAAGCTTCTGTTTCTTCTATTATTAGGTATCCACCTGATTTTAGCTCTACTTTTTTTGATAATGCTGTGTTGATTTCTTGATCTATGTTTGCAACTTCAAATATAGACCTTTCTTTGTCATAGTGATGAATTTTTTCTATAATAGAAGGATTAAATATCTTTGCCCAATTCAGTAGATTATCTGCAACTTGACATGAATCAATATTGATTGCTCTTGTTTTTTGGGTCACCATGTCTCTTAATGTTTTGTGAGGTAAATCTAAGTCTTTATATATTAAGGATGGCGACCTATTGCTTTTAGCTATTTCGATTATGTTTTTCCAGAGTTTATTTAAATATTTTAAATCAGCAGATATTTCTTCATTGGTCGCTTCCTCAGCCTGAGTTCTAATTATGAAACCTCCTCTATTATGTATGATTAGAGATTGAACTCTTATTTTTATTTTTTCTCTATCTATTTCTGATTTTATCTTTTGAGATACTCCTAGACAGTTATCAAATGGTAAATATACCAACATTCTTCCAGCTATGCTAATTTGTGTTGATACACGTGCTCCTTTTGTTCCTATCTGATCTTTTATTACTTGTACTAAAATTGTTTCTCCAGGAAAAATAAATTTTTCTATAGAAGGGGTCATAATATTTTCATGTCGATTTTCTCGAAAATCTGATATGTGTATAAATGCAGCTTTATCTAATCCTATATCTATAAAAGCACTTTGTAATCCTGGTAGCACTCTAATTACTTTACCTATAAATATATTCCCAACAATATTTCGTTGCATATTATGTTCGATATGTAATTCTTGTATTACACCATTTTCAAGCACAGCTACTCTTGTTTCAAAACATGTAGTACTTATGAGTATGTCTTCGTATTGTTTAGTGTTATAATCCATGGTGTTTATTATTAAGTAATGATATACTATTTTGATATAGTTACATTATACGAAACATTTTATATATTAGTTGCTATTGAGATATTTTATTTTTTGATAAAAATGTTGACATTGTCTTCTTTATATTAGACAATAGTCATCTGTTTCGCAAATAATTGAGTTTGTGAATTTAAGTGATCTTTAACAATTGAACAATCGATAATTGTGGGTACTTGATAGTAGTTTTTAGACATATAATATATGTCGTGCTAAAAACAAACAAGTAAGTACTCATTAAATTATAACTTTTTTCTCAGAGAGATCTGAGAGACCTGTTTATTTTTTTGAGTGAATCGTAATTTCAAATTATTTTGAATTTGCGCAATACAGAGATTAAACTGAAGAGTTTGATCCTGGCTCAGATTGAACGCTAGCGGAATGCTTTACACATGCAAGTCGAACGGCAGCACGAACTTCGGTTTGGTGGCGAGTGGCGGACGGGTGAGTAATATATCGGAACGTGCCCAGTAGAGGGGGATAACTACGCGAAAGCGTGGCTAATACCGCATATTCCCTCAGGGGGAAAGCGGGGGATCTTCGGACCTCGCGCTACTGGATCGGCCGATATCGGATTAGCTAGTTGGTGAGGTAATGGCTCACCAAGGCAACGATCCGTAGCTGGTCTGAGAGGACGACCAGCCACACTGGGACTGAGACACGGCCCAGACTCCTACGGGAGGCAGCAGTGGGGAATTTTGGACAATGGGGGAAACCCTGATCCAGCCATTCCGCGTGTGCGATGAAGGCCTTAGGGTTGTAAAGCACTTTTGGCAGGGAAGAAATAGCATCGGCTAATATCTGATGTGAATGACGGTACCTGCAGAATAAGCACCGGCTAACTACGTGCCAGCAGCCGCGGTAATACGTAGGGTGCGAGCGTTAATCGGAATTACTGGGCGTAAAGAGTGCGCAGGCGGTTCGGAAAGAAAGATGTGAAATCCCAGGGCTTAACCTTGGAACTGCATTTTTGACTACCGAACTAGAGTGTACCAGAGGGAGGTAGAATTCCGCATGTAGCAGTGAAATGCGTAGATATGCGGAGGAACACCTATGGCGAAGGCAGCCTCCTGGGGTAACACTGACGCTCAGGCACGAAAGCGTGGGGAGCAAACAGGATTAGATACCCTGGTAGTCCACGCCCTAAACGATGTCAACTAGCTGTTGGGATCTTCGGATCTTAGTAGCGCAGCTAACGCGTGAAGTTGACCGCCTGGGGAGTACGGTCGCAAGATTAAAACTCAAAGGAATTGACGGGGACCCGCACAAGCGGTGGATGATGTGGATTAATTCGATGCAACGCGAAAAACCTTACCTACCCTTGACATGTCTAGAATCCCGAAGAGATTTGGGAGTGCTTGCAAAAGAACTAGAACACAGGTGCTGCATGGCTGTCGTCAGCTCGTGTCGTGAGATGTTGGGTTAAGTCCCGCAACGAGCGCAACCCTTGTCATTAGTTGCTACGAAAGGGCACTCTAATGAGACTGCCGGTGACAAACCGGAGGAAGGTGGGGATGACGTCAAGTCCTCATGGCCCTTATGGGTAGGGCTTCACACGTCATACAATGGTCGGGACAGAGGGCTGCCAACCCGCGAGGGGGAGCTAATCCCACAAACCCGATCGTAGTCCGGATCGTAGTCTGCAACTCGACTACGTGAAGTCGGAATCGCTAGTAATCGCGGATCAGCATGTCGCGGTGAATACGTTCTCGGGTCTTGTACACACCGCCCGTCACACCATGGGAGTGGGTTTTACCAGAAGTAGTTAGCCTAACCGCAAGGAGGGCGATTACCACGGTAGGATTCATGACTGGGGTGAAGTCGTAACAAGGTAGCCGTATCGGAAGGTGCGGCTGGATCACCTCCTTTAAGAGCATATAAACTACATATTAAGTTCCCACAATTATCGATTGTTATTTAGCTGAGATTGGTAGTAAGCAGGGTTGTGACAGATTCTTCATTGGGGTTTGCCCAAAGTTATGCTAACCCTATAAATGCATGGGTCTGTAGCTCAGCTGGTTAGAGCACCGTCTTGATAAGGCGGGGGTCGTTGGTTCAAGTCCAACCAGACCCACCATCTGTTTGAGCGATACCTTTCTGTAGTACTATGGGGGTGTAGCTCAATTGGGAGAGCGCCTGCTTTGCAAGCAGGAGGTCATCGGTTCGATCCCGTTCACCTCCACCAAGTTAGAATTTAATCTTTAGGCTTGTTTCAAGTTTAAAAATTAAGTTTTATTAGCTGATTGTTCTTTAAAAATCTAGAAGAGACGCAACATAAATATGTATATATTATATATTTTGTATAATATATATAATTAGGGTTGTGATTGCATTAATTATAATTATGTTCTTTGAGAGTAAAATCTTTAGAATATTTATGAACAGCACAAACATGTAGTTAACTTTAATTCATATAGCCTTTAGTGTTATAGGATCAAGTGAATAAGTGCATATGGTGGATGCCTTGGCGATCACAGGCGATGAAGGACGTAGTATCTTGCGAAAAGCTGCGGGGAGTTAGAAAACAAACTTTGATCCGCAGATCTCCGAATGGGGAAACCCACCCTCTTAAGAGGGTATCACTGACTGAATATATAGGTCAGTAGAAGCGAACCGGGTGAACTGAAACATCTAAGTAACTCGAGGAAAAGAAATCAACCGAGATTCCGAAAGTAGTGGCGAGCGAAATCGGATCAGCCTTTACGTTATAGCGTTATTGATAGTCGAAAAAGATGGAAATCTTTGCCATAGTAGGTGATAGCCCTGTAGACGAAATCTTTGATGTGGAACTAAGCGTAAGAAAAGTAGGGCGGGACACGCGAAATCCTGTTTGAATATGGGGGGACCATCCTCCAAGGCTAAATACTCGTGATCGACCGATAGTGAACCAGTACCGTGAGGGAAAGGCGAAAAGAACCCCGGGAGGGGAGTGAAATAGATCCTGAAACCGTATGCATACAAACAGTAGGAGCGGATTTATTCCGTGACTGCGTACCTTTTGTATAATGGGTCAGCGACTTACATTCAGTGGCAAGCTTAACCAAATAGGGGAGGCGTAGCGAAAGCGAGTCCGAATAGGGCGATTTAGTCGCTGGGTGTAGACCCGAAACCAGATGATCTATCCATGGCCAGGTTGAAGGCACGGTAACACGTGCTGAAGGACCGAACCCACTAATGTTGAAAAATTAGGGGATGAGCTGTGGATAGGGGTGAAAGGCTAAACAAATCTGGAAATAGCTGGTTCTCTCCGAAAACTATTTAGGTAGTGCCTCACGTATTACTGTATGGGGTAGAGCACTGTTATAGCTAGGGGGTCATGGCGACTTACCAAACTATGGCAAACTCCGAATACGTACAAGTACAGCGTGGGAGACAGAGCACCGGGTGCTAACGTCCGGACTCAAAAGGGAAACAACCCAGACCGCCAGCTAAGGTCCCAAATTATTGCTAAGTGGGAAACGAAGTGGGAAGGCATAGACAGTCAGGAGGTTGGCTTAGAAGCAGCCACCCTTTAAAGAAAGCGTAATAGCTCACTGATCGAGTCGTCCTGCGCGGAAGATGTAACGGGGCTAAGCAATAAACCGAAGCTGCGGGCGTGTTTTATTACACGCGGTAGGAGAGCGTTCTGTAAGCCTGTGAAGGTAGCTTGTAAAGGCTGCTGGAGGTATCAGAAGTGCGAATGCTGACATGAGTAGCGATAAAGGAGGTGAAAAGCCTCCTCGCCGTAAGTCCAAGGTTTCCTGCGCAACGTTCATCGGCGCAGGGTGAGTCGGCCCCTAAGGCGAGGCAGAGATGCGTAGCTGATGGGAAACTGGTTAATATTCCAGTACCATTGTACAGTGCGATGGGGGGACGGATCGTGGAAAATCATCAGGGTGTTGGATATCCCTGTTGCTGCATTATAGATGGTGATTAGGCAAATCCGGTCACGTAATTCAAGGGTGTGGCACGAGCGGATAAATTTCGCGAAGTGATTGGAAGTGGTTCCAAGAAAAGCCTCTAAGCTTCAGCTGTACAAGACCGTACCGCAAACCGACACAGGTGGACGGGATGAATATTCTAAGGCGCTTGAGAGAACTCAGGAGAAGGAACTCGGCAAATTGATACCGTAACTTCGGGAGAAGGTATGCCTCATTATTGTGATGAGCTTGCGCTCAAAGCATGAAGAGGCCGCAGATAATCGGTGGCTGCGACTGTTTATTAAAAACATAGCACTCTGCAAAGACGAAAGTCGACGTATAGGGTGTGACGCCTGCCCGGTGCCGGAAGGTTAAGTGATGGGGTGCAAGCTCTTGATCGAAGCCCCGGTAAACGGCGGCCGTAACTATAACGGTCCTAAGGTAGCGAAATTCCTTGTCGGGTAAGTTCCGACCTGCACGAATGGCGTAACGATGGCCACACTGTCTCCTCCTGAGACTCAGCGAAGTTGAAGTGTTTGTGATGATGCAATCTACCCGCGGCTAGACGGAAAGACCCCATGAACCTTTACTGTAGCTTTGCATTGGGTTGTGAATAATCTTGTGTAGGATAGGTGGGAGGCTTTGAAGCATGACTGCTAGGTTATGTGGAGCCAACCTTGAAATACCACCCTGGATTGTTTGCGATTCTAACCTTGATCCGTTATCCGGATTTGGGACAGTGCATGGTGGGCAGTTTGACTGGGGCGGTCTCCTCCTAAAGAGTAACGGAGGAGTTCTAAGGTACGCTAGGTACGGTCGGAAATCGTGCTGTTAGTGCAATGGCATAAGCGTGCTTAACTGTGAGACTGACACGTCGAACAGATGCGAAAGCAGGACATAGTGATCCGGTGGTTCTGAATGGAAGGGCCATCGCTCAACGGATAAAAGGTACTCTGGGGATAACAGGCTGATACCGCCCAAGAGTTCATATCGACGGCGGTGTTTGGCACCTCGATGTCGGCTCATCTCATCCTGGGGCTGTAGTCGGTCCCAAGGGTATGGCTGTTCGCCATTTAAAGAGGTACGTGAGCTGGGTTTAAAACGTCGTGAGACAGTTTGGTCCCTATCTGCCGTGGGCGTTGGATACTTGACAGAGCCTGCTCCTAGTACGAGAGGACCGGAGTGGACGTACCTCTGGTGTACCGGTTGTCATGCCAATGGCATAGCCGGGTAGCTAAGTACGGAAGAGATAACCGCTGAAGGCATCTAAGCGGGAAACTCGTCTGAAGATAAGGTATCCCGGGGACTAGATCCCCCTAAAGGGTCGTTCAAGACTAGGACGTTGATAGGTCGGGTGTGTAAGTACAGTAATGTATTAAGCTAACCGATACTAATTGCCCGTGAGGCTTGATCCTATAACTCTACAGGTTATTAAGATAATTATATGTTATGTTATTAATTAAGGTTCTTACATCCTAATTTATATTTTTGTTGCTTCTTCTAGATTGTTTTTATGTTTGTTATTTTTTTAGACAAACAGTGTACAGGTTATGCCTGATGACTATAGCAAGGTTGTTCCACTCCTTCCCATCTCGAACAGGACAGTTAAACGCCTTTGCGCCGATGATAGTAGACTTTTAGTCTGTGAAAGTAGGTTATCGTCAGGCTATTATTTAAAACCCTACAGATAAAAGTCTGTAGGGTATTTTTGTATCTAAAATTAATTCTTAATAATTAATCTCTATGATATGGATGATTATTTAATATGCTATATACTCTGTATAGTTGTTCTATTAATAGAATTTTTACTATATGATGGGGAAATGTTAGAGAAGATAATTTTATTTTTTTGTTGCATATTTTTTTCACATTGTTATCAAGTCCATCAGTTCCACCTATAATAAATGTTATATCTTGATCAGATATCTTATTAAAGTACATAGCGAATTTTTTCGTATCATAATCCTCACCTTTTTCATCAAGGACAATTATATAAGAGTTAGTAGGTATAGCTAGAATTATTTTTTTGCCTTCTGCTAATATTGATTGGTTAGTAGTTTTATTTTTATTTCTTTGTTCTGGCTTTATTTCTTTGAGTTCGATTTGATAATTTTTATTAATTCGTTTTCTATATTCTTCCCAAATAGAACTAATTGCTTTTGGCATAGTATTGCTTACTGTAATTATTGTAATTTTTGTCATTTATAATTCTATACTATTCCAATAATCTTCTAGATTATAGAAACTTCTGATGCTTGTTTGCATTATATGGACTATTATGTAATTTAAATCAATGATAATCCACTCTCCATTTTCTATTCCTTCAATATGGCCTTTATTTTTTTTATATTTGAATGTTTTTTGTAATTTAGAGATATTTTGTCCTATTGCTCTAGCGTGTGTATTAGAAGTAGCAGTGCTTATTATGATTTTATCAAATAACACTGTTGATTTTGATGTGTCTATGATTTTTATATCTTTAGCTTTTAGATCATTTAATAATGATATAACAGATTTCTCTAAGTTTTTGATTTCGTTCATATTTAAAATAAATAATTATTATTTATATAGATTATTTTCTAGAATATATCTTAATACTTTATGATTTAGCAAATCGCTAACATTGATGGATGTTTTTATGCATTTTCTTATATATGTAGAAGAAATATTACTTAATTTTAATGGTATTATTGTGATTATTTTTTTGTTTTCATTTAATTTATCCAATACTATTTCTGGTATTAGTATTGGATAATTATGCCTTGGTGCTATAGCTAGATTTACTATGTCTAAGATATCTTGCCATTTATTCCAACTGGAAAAATTATTTAATTGGTCAGATCCTAGTATCAGAGTATAAATATTATTATTTGGTATTTTTTTTATTGTTTCTATGGTATAGCTTATTTCATTTTTTTTTATTTCTATTTCATTTATTTTAATTTTATTATTTTTGCAATCATTTACAGCTAGTCTAAGCATATCTAATCTTTCTATTTTTGATGCATAGAAAGATTTTTTCTGTCCAGAGATTCCAGTTGGAATTAAATGTACTTCATCTAGATGTAATGTGTCTAATGCAATATTAGCTATATCAATATGAGAAATATGTATGGGATCAAAGCTTCCGCCTAATAATCCTATTTTTTTCATAACCATTCTCTTGGCTGAAGATATTGATTTAATAGAAATTCTGGGCTTCCTTTAGCTGGAGTGTAGTTATAGTACCATTTAACTGTCGGAGGCATTGATAACAATATTGATTCAGTTCGACCTTCTGATTGCAAACCAAATGACGTTCCCCTATCATAGATTAAATTGAATTCAACATATCTGCTTCTTCTATACAACTGAAAATCTCTTTCTTTTTCGCTGTATTCTATGTTATAACGTTTTTTTACTATTGGTAAATAAGCATTAATAAAGTTATTTCCAACTGATTTTACAAGATTAAATGACGTTGCAAAATCAGGCTCATTCAAATCATCAAAGAAAATACCCCCAATTCCTCTAATTTCGTTTCTATGTTTTATAAAGAAATATTCATCACACCATTTTTTATAATTTTGGTAAAAATTACTTCCAAATGGTTTTAGAGATTGATAGCAAATATTATGAAAATGTTTGGCATCTTCTTCAAAAACATAATATGGAGTTAGATCCATTCCTCCTCCAAACCAAAAAACATCATTGCCTTGATGATTTTTTGCCATAAACAATCTTACATTCATATGAGTTGTTGGAACATAAGGATTTTTAGGATGAATTACAAGAGAGACACCCATCGCTTCCCATTTAGAATCATGTAAATCAGGTTTTTTTTCACTTGCTGTTGGTGGTAATTTCTTTCCTTTCACATTGCTGAATAGAACAGCGGCTCTTTCAAATACTCTGCCATTCTCTATTAAGCAAGATAATCCTTGTCCTTTCTCATTACTCCATGAATCATATAGAAATTTTTGACATTCGATTTCCTCTAAAGAAGAAACTATATTTTTTTGCAAAGAAGTAAAATATTCTTTTGTTTTAAAATTTAGATGAATTGGCATGAATTTCCTTTATCCAGATTTATTAGATGAAGTAGATTTTAAAGATCTCCATCCTATATCAGATCTATATTGCATACCATCAAACTTAATATTTGATATTGCCTTGTACGCAATTTCTCTAGCTATTCTAACAGAATCTCCTAGTGTGGTTATGCATAGTACACGTCCACCGTCAGTTTTATATTTTCCAGAAGAAATTTTGGTCGCAGCATGAAAGACGACACAATCTTCTTTGTCATTAGGTATTCCATTAATAATGTCATTTTTTCTTGGAGATTCTGGGTAATTATAAGATGCAAGAACAACTCCTAATGCAACTCTTCTATCCCATGTAATAGTAGCTTTATCTAATGAGCCATTTAGAGCATGTTCAAGAACATCAACAAAGTCACTTTTTATTCTCATCATAATTGGTTGTGTTTCAGGGTCTCCCATTCTGCAGTTAAATTCTAATGTTTTTATTGGTCGTTCAGGGTCTTCTCCAGGAGATATCATTACACCAGCATAAAGAAATCCAGTGTACGGAATTCCATCTTTTGCCATTCCCTGAATAGTAGGAATAATAATCTCTTTCATAATTCTATTATGTAGATCTGGAGTTACAATATTAGCAGGTGAATAAGCACCCATGCCTCCAGTATTAGGACCTTGATCTCCATCTTTGAGCCTTTTATGATCTTGGCTTGTAGCTAATGGCATAATGTTTATACCATCTGACATTACAATAAAAGAAGCTTCTTCTCCAGTTAAATACTCTTCAATTATGAGTTTAGTAACATTTTTCCTATCCATCATATCAATTACGGCTTCTTTAGCTTGTGCTAAGGTTTCAGCTACAACAACTCCTTTACCAGAAGCTAGTCCATCTGCTTTGATAACTATAGGGGCCCCTTCTTTTTCTAAATAAGAAATAGCTTCTTCTCTATTAGTAAAAGTAGCATATTTAGCTGTAGGTATATTATGTCGAGACATAAAATCTTTAGCAAATTTTTTAGAACTTTCTAGTCTAGCTGCAGATTTTGTGGGACCAAATATTCGTAGATCTTTACTCATAAATTTATCTACTATTCCATCTGCTAAAGGAGCTTCAGGACCAACAACTGTTATTTTTATATTATTTTCTTCGGCAAATTTTGCTAATTCATCTATATTTTCGATTTGGATATTTTTTATGTTGTTTGCATTGGATGTTCCAGCATTTCCGGGAGCTACATATACTTGGGTTATTTTTGAAGATTGAGCTATTTTCCATGCCAAAGCATGTTCACGACCACCAGAACCAATTATTAATATTTTCATTTTTTCGCGCTTTATTAATTAAGGTTGTTTCAAATAATTTATAATAAAAATTATTTGAAAAATCATTATTCTATAACAATATACTATATTGTTTTAAATTGTTAAGATGGCATTAGTATATGTAGATTGTATATCCTCCAAATTTTCTAAATCTAAAAGTAATTTGTTCATTTTTATTGATTCTTCTTGGTTTAGATGAACTAAGCTTAAAGGTTTCATTATTATATCATTACTAAATTTTAGTTCATTAAATGTGCTTTTAAAATAGTTATATAATTCAGTACAATATTCTATATTGCATAGTACTTCTGTAGAAGTATCTTCTAATGTTTCTATTTCTTCTATATTAAAATTTAATGCAGTTTCAAATATTTTTTCTGTATTATGTCCTGGTGGAAAAATAAATCTTCCATATTTTTTGAACATAAAAGATACAGAACCATCTTGTCCTAAACTGCCATTATTCTTTGTAAAAATATGACGAACTTCTGATGCAGTTTTAGTTCTATTGTCAGTCATTGCATGGGCAATAATAGCAGAGCCATTAATTCCATATCCTTCATAATAAATTTCTTCATATTTTACTGTATCAGATTCTTTTGAGCCTTTATAAATTGCTCTGTTTATATTTTCCTTTGGAATATTTGCGTTAGATGCTTTTTCCAAGGAAGATCTTAGTTGTGGGTTTGTATCTGGATCTGGTCCACCATTTTTTGCTGCAATTGTTATTTCTCTGATTATCTTAGTCCATAAACGGCTTTTCCTGTCATCCTGCCGGTTTTTTCTATGTTGAATATTAGCCCACTTACTATGTCCTGCCATAGTTCACCTGTAAAGTTTAATAAACTAAATAAATATATTAAGATATAACATATTTATTTATCTCTTAGCCATAGTAAAAAGCATATAAGATCTAATGGAGCTTTATGCTAATGCTATTTATTGACCATTGTTAATTATTGCCCAAGTTAATTATAACAATTTGAATTTTATTAAATATAAATATTTGTTGCAAAAACAATGTAATATAAAAAATATATTTATTATATTGTATTGTATTAATTACATACAACGTATATAATCAAAAAATCAGTAGCGGGGTGGAGCAGTCTGGAAGCTCGTCGGGCTCATAACCCGAAGGTCGTAGGTTCAAATCCTGCCCCCGCAACCATGATGGTATCTACTATATTCTCAAAATTCATTCTTTATATCTTAAATCTTAATTAATTTTTATATTATTCATTCTTTTTTTATATAATTGATAGACATAAATTTATTTTTCTATTATAGACATATAATTTTCTTTATTATTGTTTTTTGCAAAAGAGATATAAAATCATGTTTTATGTTATTTCTTAAATTTAAATCTTTGATTTAAAGCTATATGTCAATGTTAATGAGGTTATTTGTAATGTCTAATATGTCTCAGCAGATGCTTTTGCAGGAAATGATAGATAAATTTGGTTTGAAGAAAGAAATTCTTGCTGCTTATTTGGGAGTAAATGTTGATATTCTAAATTCTTGGTTTGCTTCTAGTCTAAGTTCAGAATATATACCTATGCCTAATGCTGTGTTTAACTATATATCTGAGTTTATTGAAAAAAATTCTTTTTCTGGGATATACAATCTTCCTTTGCGTAATAGAATTTCTTTTTGCGGTAAAAACCATCTTTTATCAGTAGAACAGTTTGATCGTAATTCAATAGAAGAATTATTCACTATTGCTGATCTAATGGTTCCAATAGCTCGTCGTAAAAAAATTTCTAGAGTTTTGGAGGGAGCTGTATTAGGAAATCTTTTTTTTGAAGCCAGTACTCGTACTAGAGTTAGTTTTGGAACAGCTTTTTGTAGGCTAGGTGGTTCTGTATGTGATACAACTGGTTTTACTTTTTCCTCTATGGCAAAAGGAGAGTCTATCTATGATACCAGTAGGGTAATTGCTGGTTATGTTGATATAATGGTTGTTCGTCACCCTGATCGTGGGTCTGTGTCAGAGTTTGCTAGAGCATCTAATATTCCTGTTATAAATGGTGGTGATGGTCCTGGTGAGCATCCTAGTCAGGCCTTACTTGATTTATATACAATAAAAAACGAATTCAATAGGTTAAATAAATCATTAGATGGATCTCATATATCTTTAATAGGTGATTTAAAATATGGAAGAACTGTGCATTCACTTATTAAACTGTTGTCTTTATATAAAGATATAAAAATTTCTTTAGTTTCTCCTATCGGTTTAGAAATGCCTGAAAGCATCATAAATTATGCTTCTAGAAATGGTAATATTGTGAGTATTGAGCCTTCTGTAAAGAAAGGATTGAGTGGAGCAGACGTTGTATATGCTACTAGAGTGCAAAAAGAAAGATTTGAATCCGAATTTGAATTCCAGTATGAAAGCGATTTTCATATTAATAGCGAAAAGATAAATGCTTTTTGTAAAAAAGATACCATCATAATGCATCCATTACCAAGAGACAGTAGTGTAGGATCGAATGACCTAAGTACAGATTTGAATAATGATTATCGTTTGGCTATTTTTAGGCAATCTGATAATGGCATACCAATTAGGATGGCTATTTTCGCTATTTTGCTTGGCGTTGAAGATATTGTTCATAGGAATTTAAAGGATGTAGAGTGGAGTCGTCCTGTCTATATTAGTTTTGCTGATGCAGCATTTCATAATTTATAAAGTTTTTATCATAAACTTTTTCTAGGTTATAGTAATAGTAATTTTTTATGATTTAAGTTTATTTCTATAGAAATAAACGGTTGGAGAATCAACTAATTATTTGTATTAATTTTCTTGATTGTGCCATGATTGGTGTGTTATAGGATTAGTTATGAGTGAACAAAAGACCAAAGTTGATAAATCTGATAAAGAAAAGGCTTTGTCAGCTGCAATTTCTCAAATTGAAAAACAATTTGGAAAAGGCTCAGTAATGCGTTATGGAGATAATGATGTTCAGAATGATATTCAAGTAGTATCAACCGGTTCATTAGGCCTTGACATAGCTTTAGGTGTTGGAGGTTTACCAAGAGGTCGTGTGATAGAAATTTATGGTCCAGAGTCTTCTGGAAAGACCACTCTTACTTTGCAAGTTATAGCTGAAATGCAAAAAATAGGCGGAACTTGTGCTTTTATCGATGCGGAACATGCTTTAGATGTTCAATATGCGTCTAAACTTGGTATTGTGCTTTCTGACTTATTGATTTCACAACCAGATACCGGTGAGCAGGCTTTAGAGATTGCTGATGCTTTAGTTAGGTCTGGCTCTGTAGACTTAATCGTTATTGACTCAGTGGCTGCTTTGGTTCCTAAGGCCGAAATAGAAGGTGATATGGGTGATTCTCTACCTGGATTACAAGCTAGGTTGATGAGTCAAGCCCTTAGAAAATTGACGGCTACTATTAAAAGAACTAACTGCATGGTTATATTTATCAACCAAATAAGAATGAAAATAGGTGTGATGTTTGGCAGTCCTGAGACAACAACTGGAGGTAATGCCTTAAAATTCTATGCATCTGTTCGTTTGGATATTAGAAGGGTTGGTTCTATTAAAAAGGGTGATGAAGTTATTGGCAGTGAAACAAGAGTTAAAGTAGTAAAAAACAAAGTAGCTCCTCCTTTTAAACAAGCCGAATTCGATATAATGTATGGCAAAGGCATCTCAAGAGCAGGGGAGATTATTGATTTAGGTGTATTAAGTGGATCCATTGAGAAGTCGGGGTCATGGTATAGTTACAAGGGCAATAAAATTGGTCAAGGTAAAGATACTGTTCGAGATTTTTTAAATACAAATGTTGATATATCTAAAGAAATTGAGGATTCTATTAGAGAGAATCTTATTCATGGAAATCATTCTTTTCCTAGGACTTTAGAAAACAAGCAATCAGATTAATATATTTAAAATTTTATCATTGAGATATTTTCTTTGAAGAAAACATTAATTTCAATCGCTATAAAACTCTTGAGTAAAAGAGATTATTCTTGTCATGAGCTTTCTAAAAAATTATTGACATTTTGTGAAAATCGATCAGAGATAGACTATACAATTGCACTTTTAAAAGAAAAGAAATTTCTTTCTGACGATTATTTTTCAGAGCGTTTAGTAGCTAAATATATTAGCAATTATGGAAGTAATTTCATTTTTTTGAAAATGAAATCATATGGTTTAGATATAGAAATTATAGAAAAAAATATTTTTGCAGTTAAAGAGACAGACTTTGATAGAGCTGTTTTATTATGCGAAAAAAAATTTGGAGGCTATTCAAATCAAGAGGTTTCTTATAGTAAAAAAGCTAGATTTTTAGCATCACGTGGTTTTCCTAGTGATATAGTTTATAAAGTTCTAAATGAATCATGATCTATATGAATATATTTCATAATTAGATAATTATATTTTTATATTCATATAGATAATTATTGTATAATTTAGAAGCATCTAACAATTGTTGCAAAAAAGTAGGTTTGTCTCTTTTTATTCTCATGTTAGAATACAATAAATATAGATTTTTTTGTTGCTTATTGTGTGTAGTATTCTTATTGTGTTTATATTTATGGTTTTTAGATTATTTTAAAATCTAGGGGTTTACTAAACTTTTAAGAAGTCAGATAGTAACGTTTTTTCTCATTTAATTAAGTTCAGACAGGTAATACATGAAGATTCACGAGTATCAAGGTAAAGAACTGCTTAGACGGTTTAATGTAACTGTACCACGTGGCATTCCAGCTTTTTCTATTGATGAAGCTGTATCTGCTGCTGAAAAGCTTGGTGGTCCAGTATGGGTTGTTAAGGCTCAAATTCATGCAGGAGGTCGAGGCAAAGGAGGTGGCGTTAAATTAGCACGCTCTTTAGACGAAGTAAAAAAAATATCCTCAGAAATATTGGGTATGCAGCTTGTAACTCACCAGACAGGTCCTCAAGGACAAAAAGTCCGTCGTTTATTAATTGAGGAAGGTGCTGATATAAAAAAAGAATACTATTTTGGCATAGTAACTGATCGAGGAACACAAAAAATTTGTGTCATGGCTTCTAGTGAAGGAGGTATGGACATAGAAGAAGTTGCAGCAAAAAGTCCTGAGAAAATAATAAAGGTATTTGTTGACCCTACGGTTGGTCTATCTAATGAAGAAGCTAAGAGTTTAGCAAGAAGTATAGGTATTCCAGAGCAATCAGTCGAAAAAGCATCTTTGGAATTTATCAAGTTGTATCAAGCCTATTGGGATACTGATGCCTCATTGGTTGAAGTTAACCCTTTGATTTTGACTGGTGATGGAAATATAGTTTCATTAGATGCTAAGTTTAATTTTGACTCTAATGCTCTTTTTCGTCATCCTGATATTGTTGCCTATCGTGATTTGGATGAGGAAGATCCAGCAGAAGTAGAAGCTAGTAAGTTTGATCTTGCTTATATACAACTTGATGGAAATATAGGTTGTTTAGTAAACGGAGCTGGTTTGGCAATGGCTACGATGGATACTATTAAGCTGTTTGGTGGAGAGCCTGCTAACTTTCTTGATGTAGGTGGTGGGGCTACAGCTTCTAAAGTAACAGAAGCATTCAAAATAATGCTTAAGAATAAAGAAGTGAAAGCTATTTTAGTTAATATCTTTGGCGGTATTATGAGGTGTGATGTTATTGCTGAAGGTGTAATATTAGCTTGTAAAGCAGTAGACCTTAAAGTTCCATTAGTTGTTAGAATGAAGGGAACTAATGAAGAGTTAGGCAAGAAAATGTTGTCTGAATCTGGTTTGCCAATTATAAGTGCAGATACTATGGCTGAGGCTGCTACCAAAGTCGTTGCTGCTGTTAAATAATAATTACAATTGCCAAGGATTTATAAATGTCGATTTTGATAAACAAAGATACCAAGGTTATAACTCAAGGTATTACTGGTAAAACTGGCCAGTTCCATACTCGTATGTGTAGAGAGTATGGAAATGGTAAATCTGCTTTTGTGGCTGGAGTTAATCCAAAGAGAGCTGGTGAAGATTTTGAAGGTATTCCAATTTTTGCTTCTGTAAAAGATGCAAAGAAACAGACTGGGGCTACTGTTTCTGTAATTTATGTTCCTCCTGCTGGAGCTGCATCTGCTATTTTAGAAGCAGTTGACGCAGATTTGGATTTGGTAATTTGTATTACAGAAGGTATACCTGTAAAAGATATGTTGGAAGTTAAGAGCAAAATGGCTTCTTGTAAGAGTAGGACATTATTGCTTGGACCTAACTGTCCTGGTTTAATTACTCCTGATGAAATAAAAATAGGTATAATGCCTGGTCATATACATCGTAAGGGTCGTATTGGAGTTGTAAGTAGGTCAGGTACTTTGACTTATGAGGCTGTAGCTCAGGTTACGGAATTAGGATTAGGACAATCTGGTGCAGTTGGTATTGGTGGTGACCCTATTAATGGGTTGAAGCATATAGATGTTTTGAAGTTGTTTAATGATGATCCTAATACAGATGCAGTTATTATGATAGGTGAAATAGGAGGTCCAGATGAGGTAAATGCTGCTTTATGGGCTAAGGACAACATGAAAAAACCAGTTGTTGGGTTTATAGCTGGTGTTACAGCCCCAGCAGGTAAACGTATGGGTCATGCTGGCGCCTTGATTTCAGGTGGTGCTGATACTGCTGATGCCAAACTGGAAATCATGGAGAGTTGTGGAATACGTACTACTCGTGATCCTTCAGAAATGGGCAAGCTTTTAAAATCTGTCTTGTAATAATAATCTTTTATGGTAGAGGCTAGAATCATATGGTTGATATTAGCCTCTTTTTATATATTTAGGTTGATTTATGAAAACGAATAAATGTGCTTACAAAAGAAAACTTCATTGTGGTCGTCCATTATTGAGAATTCTTTTTATTTTAGCTATGTTTGGTATCGCTATTAGAATTATTTTTAAATTTTTTTCATAAAATTTTATAGATGTCTTCATCAAAAAAAATAGTTATTGCAACTCGTGCAAGCAAGCTTGCGCTTTGGCAGGCTGAGTATGTTCGTAATAATTTGTTAATGTTTTATCCAGAATATTCCATAGAGCTTTTAACAATTATTACGAAGGGAGATAGGTTTCTTGATACACCTCTTTCGAAAGTTGGTGGTAAAGGTTTGTTTGTTAAAGAAATTGAAAAATCTTTGTTAGATGGTGTAGCTGATTTAGCAGTACATTCCATGAAAGATGTGCCAGCAGATATACAAGATGATTTAGAAATATGTAGCATAATGCATAGAGAAGATCCAAGAGATGCTTTTGTTTCCAATATTTGTTTTTCTATCGATGAGTTGATGCCTGGATCAGTTATTGGAACATCAAGTTTACGTAGAGAATCTCAAATAAAAAATGTATTTCCTAAGTTGATAGTTAAATCTCTTAGAGGAAATTTAGACACAAGACTAGATAAGTTGGATAGTGGTTATTATGATGCTATCATTTTGGCTTCAGCTGGTTTAAAACGTATAGGCTATGATACCCGTATAAAACAATATATTGATACAGAGGTCATTTTACCTGCTGTTGCCCAAGGAGCCTTGGGTTTACAAATTAGAAGTGATAGGGATGATATACGCACCTTATTAAGTGTTCTATCTTGTAGTGATACTACAGCTTGTGTTTCGGCTGAAAGGTCTTTTCTTAGAATGCTTGGCGGTTCATGTCAATTTCCTATAGCAGCTTATGGGAGTTTGATTGGCAATAATTTGTTATTAAAGGCATTGGTTGCTTCATTGGATGGAGGTAATATTATTAAATCTGAAATTTCTGGTCCAATAAATATTGCTGTTGATTTAGGTAAAAATCTAGCTCAGGAAATTTTATCTAAAGGTGGGGATAAAATATTAAATTCTTTATCTTTCTAAAATTTAACTATCATAGTTGTATATATTGTTTATGATTTTATCTAAATCAGTTATATTGACAAGACCTGATGGTCTAAATGATGCTTTAGAAAAAAAAATAAAAAAAACAGGAATTAATACTTATTCTATTCCTTTGATATCAATTATTCCTTTAGAAAAATTTGATAAAGTTTTTTTGCCTAGCAATTATGATTTTGTGATTTTTGTAAGCGGTAATGCTGTTAGATTATATTTAAAAGAAGTTTTTGAAAAAAAATATGTATCATTCTGGCCTCCAAATTCAGTAGTTGCTACAGTTGGACCTGCCACAGCTAAAGTTTTTAAGTCTTCGAAATATGTTCTTCCTAATATAGATAAAATTCAGATTTTATTTCCAAATGAATTTGGTTGTCTCTATGATTCAGAATCCCTATTCTTGTTGTTAAAAAAGAATTATTCTTTGCTAGGAAAGAGAGTTCTTATAGTGCGAGGTGTTAGTGGAAGAAATTGGTTATTAGATAAATTAAAAGAGTCAGGATGTTTTGTAGAAATATGCTCCATTTATCTTAGAAAAAAAGAATTGCTATTACATAGTCAATTATCTACCATTAGTAAAGTATATAGTGAGTCTAAAGAGGTTATTTGGATTTTTACTAGTAATGAAATTGTTTCATCATTTTTTCTGAATTTAAAATATTTTCAGCATAATGATTTTTTTTCGAAATCTTCTTTTATAGTAATACATTATAAAATTAAAGAGTTTTTAGAAAGATGTTTTTTGGAAATAGGACTGAAAAACTTTAATATTAAAATTTGTGAACCTATAGAAGAATCAATTTTTTTTGCTATTACTAGTGATTAAATATATTATCTAGATTATCTGTATTAATGTTTTTCTGTGCATGTAGAAGAAAGAGATATGCGTTATTTTAAAATAATTTTATATTTATCTGGACTGTCTTTATTATCTTTATTTTTTGTTTTATTAACTATGAAATTAGTTCATCTTTCTAATATGGAAAGAGATTTAGTTGCTAGATTAGAATTGATGGAATCAAAAAATATTAGCTTGAATAGAAAACTAATAACATCAGTTAATAACTCGTTTGATGCTTTAGAGCAAAAATATAATTCAATACATGAATTTATTGCAGCATCATCGAAAAAAGATTTATCATTAGATTCTATAGAAATTTTGGTGAACATGGCTAATCAATATTTGTTGACTACAGGTAATTGTAATAGAGCTATCGTTCTTTTGGAAAAAGCAAGATCATATCTAGATTTAATCGATGAAAATGAGCAAGTGCATGTTTTGAAAACCAGTATTAATAATGATATTAGTAAATTAAGAAAAGTACCGTCACCAGATATTAGTAGTTATTTAATTTCTTTAAATAAATTATATGATTTATCAGAATTATTGAATCATAGTAATAATACTAATGATAGTAATACTATTGATAGTAATGATAGTATTAATTCTTTAAATAAAGATAATATATCTTTCCCATATTTAAATAATTTTATTTCTTATGTAAAGAATACCTCATTAAGTATATATCAAACTCTTAGTAGTTGCATTAGAATTAATAGGATAAAGAATAACTCTTTTTTGAAAGATGATAGTATACATATTATGTTACAGCAACAAATATTAATGGCTAAGTTTGCTTTGGTGACTCATCAATATGAATTGTTATCTTTTAATATTAAAGTGATAAAGGATATTGCATCTAATTATTATGATCCAAACTCAAAGTTTATTTCTGATGTAATAGAGGTAGTTTCTTGTTTTAATGATCTTGTTTTGTTTAATGATTTTTTAGATATTTCTGATACATTGAATAGTATGAAATATTTACGTATTTCTCATTCTCAAGAATGATATTAATTAGGAAATAAATTGAATATGTCTTATTATTTTCGATTATTTTGTATAGTTATCTTTATTATTGTTGCTGCTGTTTTTCTTAAACAGTTCGATACTTCTGAAGTAACATTGATAATAGGCTCTTGGCATTTAAATATGTCTTTAATGACAGCAGTATTTATATTGTTAATATTTATTTTGTCATTATATCTTCTATTTAAGATTCTATCTTTCTTGTTTTCTATAAAAAAGAGAATTAGCAATTGGCGTAGAAATAGAATCCTTGATAAGGAAAATAGGCTTTTTAAAAAAGGTTTATTATTTTTTCTGGAAGATAAATACATGGAATCTAACAAGATATTTTCTAGCTTACTTGCGGATAGTAATACTTATCAAGATAGATTCTTATTATTTATATTGTCAGTAAAAAGTAATTTTTCAATAGGAGACTATGATAGTTGCTTAGGAGATTTAGAAGGTTCTTTAAATTGTTTTGAATCAGATCCTCCTTCATTAGAAGCGTTTCTAGTTCTAAAAATTAAAGTTCTAATTGCAAAAAAAACACCTGAAAAAGCGTTAGTTTTTTTACAAAAACTTAATTCATTAGTTGGAGAAAATAATTTAAATGTATTAGAACTATCTCTTAATATACATGTTATGTTGGAAGAGCATCTAAAAGTAATAAATGTTGCTAGATTGCTTTTAGATAGAAATGGGGAATCTTATTCTAATCTAGATAAAATTATAGATGAAGCAGGATCTAATTTAATAAATGAATATAGTGCAAAAAATGAATCATGTTATCCATTATGGAAATATTTTAAATCACAAGAACGCTTGTTGCCTAAAATATCATTGTATTTTTCTAGATATTTAGTATCTTGCAATCAATATGAAGAAGCATCTAAGGTTTTAGAGAAATCTATAAATAATTCATTAGAACAAAGACTAATATATGAATATGCAAATAATTGTGATGAGCAACAGCTTTCTTCAAGGATAAAAAAAGTTGAATTATGGTTAGAGAAAAATGAAAATAATTGTGATTTGCTTAATGCTTTAGGTATTTTATGTTTGAAGTATAAATTATGGGGTCAGGCGGAATTATATCTTTTGCGTAGCTTAAATATTGAGGATAAACAACCTTATCCTTATTTATTGCTCATTAGCTTATACAGCCATTTATCTAGAACTGAGGATGTTGAGTTGCATTGGGAGAAATATCTTTCAATATCTGATTATGTAGTTCCTACCTTAGAAAAAGAATTATCTTTCGATTCTAATAATATAGATATTAAAAATTTTTCTGACCCAAAAGTGGCTGATTTTTCTAGCAATGCTTTAAGAAATGAAGAAGATGAGTATTTTGATAGTGCTCCTATGCCGTTTTCCATTTTTGGTAATGATATAGAAAATGATCGATCATAGTTTGATATAAAAAAACACTTACTAATTTATTTATAGGAAAATAGTTATGAGTTTAAATAAAGTTGGTTCAGGTGAGAAAAGCCCACAAGAATTTAATGTTGTGGTAGAGATTTCTGCAAATTCTATGCCAGTTAAATATGAGGTTGATAAGGACTCTGGAGTTGTTTTTGTTGATCGTTTTGTTCTAACTTCTATGCATTATCCTTGTAATTATGGTTATGTTCCCAATACTCTATCTCAAGACGGAGATCCAACTGATGTCTTAGTTATAACTCCATTTCCTGTACAAGTAGGTTCTGTTATTAAATGTCGAGCTATAGGAATTCTGGAAATGGAAGATGAATCTGGTTTTGATAATAAAATTTTAGCTCTACCTGTAAATAAAATTTATGCTCCTTATAGTAGGATAAAATCTTATGAGGATATAGGAATAGAAGATTTAAACCGCATAAGACACTTTTTTGAGCATTACAAAGATTTAGAACAGGGCAAATGGGTTAAAGTAATAGGATGGAAAGGAATTGAAGCTGCGCAGGCAGAATTGCTGAGATCTTTGGATGCTTATAATAAGCTTCTTTAATTTATTTCTTGAAAAAATCTAAATACATTGGATATAGACTGGCATAAAAAATTGAGTTACTAATTATTTTTGTAATTAATTCTAAAATAATTGGGTCTATTTCTATTAATAAAATAGTAAATATGAAATTAATTAGAATTTCTATTACAAAAAAGATTGTCACTAATGAAGTTAAATATATTGCTAATGGTTTGATATTATGCAATATACTAATTGATGAGAAAAATAAAGATTTTAATAATGTAGTTTGATTCCAAATAGTAATTGGCATACAGAATATTGATAATATATTAAATACTAGCAGAGCTGTTGTAGTTATAATAGTTGGTATCTTTAGAAGTTTTTCTAGATTAAAAATAGATTCTTTTGATATTCCGAAAGAATCTATTTTTTCTAAAAGAAAGTATATTTCCTTAACAAAAGGAAGCATTGACAATAGACTTATTAGCACACATATTAAACTAACTAAGCATCCTATTATAAGCCCTTTTTTTATGGTTTGAATATTTGTTACATCTTTTAAAAAGATATTTTTATCATTGTGTAGTATTGTTTTGCCTAAAGACATTGCCATAAAAAAATAATATGATTTGATATTATTTTTATCAAAACTCCAAATATAAATAATCTTGCAGTAGAAATAGTGATAAATTGTATGCTTATGCTGAATAAAATTATGATAGTAGGAGCTCGAGTGAAAACGCCAATTCCATCAATTATCCATTTTATTCCACTATTTGCTGGTAGTTCATTTAATTTCATTGTTATCAAATAAAAATTTGGATTGATGAATGTTCATATATTTAAAACATTCATGATATAAGAATGGCATTCTATCATGTATATTAATTAATATTTTTAATTTAGTTATTCAATTACATTTTAGTAGATTTATATATGAAGAAGCAATGTAGGAAATTTAGTGTAGCCCCTATGTTAGGAATTACAGATAGGCATTGTCTTTTTTTCTATAGTTTATTATCGCCTAATGTTAATTTATATAGTGAGATGATAGTTACTTCTGCTTTAATAAATAATGTAGAAAATTTGCATAAATATTTATATTTTAATCATATAAAAAATCATACCGTTTTGCAGTTGGGTGGAAATATTCCAATAGATTTAGCTAGATGTGCAAGTTTTGGTGAGTTTTTTGGTTATAAAGAGATTAATATAAATTGTGGTTGTCCATCTGATAGAGTGTTAAAAGGTTCTTTTGGAGCTTCTCTGATGAATAAACCTTTATTGGTAGCTGATTGTATTAAAGCTATACAAGATACTGTTTCAATACCTGTATCTGTAAAACATAGGCTTGGTCTGAATGATAATGTTTCTTATGGTTTTCTAAGAGATTTTGTAGGTATTATATATGATGTTGGATGTAGAGTTTTTGTAGTACATGCAAGAAATGCTATTTTAGGAAAACTAAATCCTAAAAATAATCGTACTATTCCAGCATTAAATTATGAATATGTTTATCAATTGAAAAAAGATTTTCCTGATGCCGTGATTATTTTAAATGGTGGTATTTTAACTTTAGAAATTGCTAATAGTGTTTTGCAAAAAGTAGACGGGATCATGATTGGACGTGCAGTTATGAATAATCCTTTGATTATTTCAAGTATATCTAGTGTTTTATGGCCTGATTATATTCCATATAAGGTAGATAGAATTATTAATATAATGATTGAATATGCAGAAAAAGAAGTATCTAATGGAGTACCTATTGGATCAATAGTGCGGCCAATGTTAAATATGTTCAAAGGCTTTAAAGGTGCTAAAATATGGAGAAATATGCTATCTGATCAAAGTAAATTAAAAAAAAATAATCCTGAAATAATAATGTCAGCATGGAAAAATATTTCTGTTTTTCTTAATGATAATATTGTTTGATTTTTGATAAAAATTGTAATTTGTTATTAATTGTTAACGTATCTTTTAGGATATGTTAGAATATATGCTCTTTGAGGCATTATAATAATATTTATGTGAAAGATTTTAGTTTATACAGTTGCTTATTTTTATTGGGTCTGTTAAGTAAGATTTTTACATTTATTGAATAATGTCTTTATTAAAATGTTAAATTCAAATTTTGTGATCTTATATGTCTGGTAATTCTGTAGGTAAATTATTTTGTGTTACTAATTTTGGAGAATCACATGGTCCTGCTATTGGTTGCGTGGTAGATGGATGTCCTCCAGGAATGAAATTAGATCGTCTTGATATCCAGTCTGAACTCGATAGAAGAAAACCAGGTACTTCTCGTCATGTTACACAGAGACAAGAAAAAGATGAAGTTGAAATATTATCAGGAGTCTATAATGGAGAAACTACTGGAACTCCAATATCTTTATTAATTCGTAATACTGACGCTCGTAGTAAAGATTATTCAAATATAGCTGAAGCATTTCGTCCTGGACATGCCGATTATTCTTATTGGCATAAATATGGAATCAGAGATCCTAGAGGTGGTGGTAGATCATCAGCTCGTCTAACTGCACCTACAGTGGCTGCAGGTGCGATAGCCAAGAAGTGGCTTTTTGAAAAATATAGTGTATCTATATCTGCTTATATGAGTCAGTTAGGTAAAATTTTTATTCCATTCATTTCTTATGACAATATTGATAAGAATCCTTTTTTTTCTCCAAATATGGAAATAGTTCCAGAACTAGAGAATTATATGGATTTATTGCGTAAAAATGGAGATTCTATAGGTGCTCGTGTTGAAGTTGTTGCTAATAATGTACCTGTTGGCTTAGGAGAACCTATTTATGATAGGTTAGATGCTGATATTGCGCATATAATGATGGGGTTGAATGCAGTTAAAGCAGTATCTATTGGTTCTGGTTTCGAGTCTATAAGTCAATTGGGTTCAGAACATGGTGACGAAATTACACCAGAAGGTTTTAAATCTAATAATTCTGGTGGGATATTAGGAGGTATATCAACAGGACAGCCTATTACTGTATCATTGGCAATTAAACCAACTTCCAGTATCAGAGTTGAAAGAAATTCTGTTAATAAAAATAATGAATCTGTTGTTGTTCAAACCTTTGGTCGTCATGATCCTTGTGTTGGTATAAGAGCTATTCCAATTGTTGAGTCTATGATGGCAATAATTCTTATGGATCATGCCCTTAGATACCGAGGTCAGTGTGGTATTAAATAAGTTGTTTTTTATTAAAATCGTTTCTACTATCTTTTAGTAGTTTAATTTAAATAGTTTTTAAAGAGTTCTTTTATGGCAAAAACCCTATATGATAAACTTTGGGATGCCCATGTCGTACGTCAAGAATCCGATGGGACTTGTTTGATTTACATAGATCGTCATTTGCTTCATGAGGTAACTAGTCCTCAAGCATTTGAAGGATTATCTTTAGCTAATCGTAAACTGTGGCGTATTGGAGCAAACCTAGCTGTAGCAGATCATAATGTTCCTACAGTAGATCGATCAAAAGGTATAGATGATCCAATATCAAAATTGCAAGTCGATACTCTTGATAATAATTGTAAGAATTATGGTGTTTTAGAATTCCGTATGAATGATTTACGTCAAGGTATAGTTCACGTTGTTGGTCCTGAGCAAGGTGCTACTTTGCCAGGAATGACTGTTGTTTGTGGTGACTCTCATACTAGTACTCATGGTGCAATAGGAGCTTTATCTTTTGGAATAGGTACTTCAGAAGTTGAACATGTTCTTGCTACTCAAACATTGCTAATGAAGAAAAATAAGAATATGTTAATCACTGTGGAAGGTCAACTTCCTTACGGATGTACTGCTAAGGATATTATTTTACATATTATTGGTGTTGTAGGGACTGCTGGAGGTACTGGCTACGCTATAGAATTTGCTGGTGAGGCAATACGTTCTCTTTCAGTAGAAGGTAGAATGACGGTTTGTAATATGGCTATAGAGGCAGGTGCCAGATCAGGATTGGTAGCAGTGGATAATAAAACCATCGAATATTTCAAAGGTAGACCATTTTCTCCAAAAGGTGAACTCTGGTCTGAGGCATGTAAATATTGGAATAATCTTCACAGTGATGATGGAGCTGTATTTGATAAGGTTATAAAAATTAATGCTTCTGATATACATCCTCAAGTAACTTGGGGAACATCTCCAGAAATGGTATTGCCTATTAATGCTAGAACGCCTGATCCATCAAAAGAACCAAACCAAGTAAAACGTAATAGTATAGAAAGAGCTTTGTCTTATATGGGGTTGGGTCATAATTTTCCATTAACTGATATTAAATTAGATAAGATATTTATTGGTTCTTGTACTAATTCAAGAATTGAAGATTTGAGAGATGCAGCTAAAGTTTTAAAAGGCAAGCATATTGCTCCTAATATTATTCAAGCAATTGTTGTTCCTGGGTCTGGGTTAGTAAAAAAACAAGCTGAAGAAGAAGGACTTGATCAAATTTTTATTGATGCTGGGTATGAGTGGAGAGAACCCGGTTGTTCTATGTGTTTAGCTATGAATGCTGACAGACTTGAACCTGGAGAAAGATGTGCTTCTACCTCAAATCGTAATTTTGAAGGTCGTCAAGGACAAGGTGGTAGAACTCATTTAGTTAGCCCTGCTATGGCAGCAGCAGCTTCAGTTGCTGGCCATTTTGTAGATATTAGAGATTTTAACTGAGTTATTTAATATGCAACCGTTTACTATTCATAAAGGTCTAGTAGTTCCATTAGACCGAGAAAATGTTGATACAGATCTAATAATACCAAAACAGTTTTTAAAATCGATAAAGAGAACTGGGTTTGGTCCTAATTTATTTGATGAATTAAGGTATTTGGATCATGGTGAACCTGGTATGGATAATAGCAAACGTCCTATAAATCCCGATTTTGTTTTAAACCAAAAGCGTTACGCTGGTGCTTCTATTTTGTTAGCTAGAAAAAATTTTGGTTGTGGTTCCAGTAGAGAACATGCTCCTTGGGCTTTAACACAATATGGTTTCAGGTCAATTATTGCTCCTTCTTTTGCTGATATATTTTTTAATAATAGTTTTAAAAATGGTTTACTTCCAATAGTATTATCTGAATCTGATGTTTCTATGTTGTTTGAAAAGGTAGAAAAAACACCTGGTTATAAAATTACTATAGATTTATATAAACAGAAAATTACTACAGATGATGAATTAACTATTAGTTTTAATATTGAATCTTTTAGGAAGCATTGCTTATTAAATGGATTTGATGATATTAGTTTAACCCTTCAATATTCTAGCGAAATTAAAGAATTCGAAAATAAACATTTGCTTAGTAATCCATGGTTGGAAGCTATTTGAATGTAATTTTATTTTAATTTTTTATTATTTATGTTTTTATAATTGGACAAAAAATGACTAATGTTGTTGCGGTTTTAGCTGGTGATGGTATAGGTCCAGAGATTGTAGAGCAGGCTGTTCGTGTTTTAAAATTTTTAGATAATAATATTATTATCAAAAATGCCTTGGTAGGAGGAGCAGCTTTTGATCAATTTGAACATCCTTTGCCTACTGAAACACTTAATTTAGCAATTGATTCTGATGCTGTTTTATTTGGAGCTGTTGGTGATTGGAAGTATGATAGTTTACCTCGCGAATTACGTCCAGAACAATCGATTTTAGGTCTTCGCAAATCGCTTGGTTTGTTTGCTAATCTTCGTCCTGCTTTTTTATATTCTGACTTAGCAAATGCATCTACTTTAAAGCCTGAAGTTGTTTCTGGCCTAGATTTATTAATAGTTCGAGAATTAACAGGTGATGTATATTTTGGCCAGCCCCGTGGAACTAGAATATCTAAAGATGGTCATTTTATAGGAGAGAAGGAAGGTTTTGATACTATGCGTTATTCTGAATCAGAAATTCGTAGAATAGCTCATATTGCATTTCAGTCTGCACAAAAACGCAATAAAAAACTTTGTAGTGTTGACAAAGCAAATGTTCTGGAAACTTCTCAGTTTTGGCGAGATATTGTTATAGATGTATCTAAAGATTATAAAGATGTTGATTTGACACACATGTATATAGATAATGCAGCTATGCAATTGGTTAAAAACCCATGTCAGTTTGATGTTATTGTTACTGGAAATTTATTTGGTGATATACTGTCTGATGAAGCAGCTATGCTTACAGGATCAATAGGGATGCTTCCTTCTGCATCATTAAATTCTAAAAACCAAGGTTTATACGAACCAAGTCATGGATCTGCACCAGATATAGCTGGTAAAAATATAGCTAATCCTATAGCGACGATTTTATCTGCAGCTATGTTGCTTAGATATTCTTTGAATATGCCTATTCAAGCTGACTTGATTAATACTGCTGTTGAAAATGTTTTATCGCAAGGTTTTCGTACTTCTGATATATTTGAGCAAGGTATGATCAAAGTTAGTACTTCGGAGATGGGCGATGAAATTCTAAAGGAATTGAATAGAAAAATTTAGTTATTAAATTTATTAATACTTATTTTATTAGAGTGACATAATATGATTAAATCAGTAGGTATAGTTGGTTGGAGAGGAATGGTTGGTTCCGTTCTAATGAAAAGAATGCGTGAAGAAAATGATTTTTCTTTGATTAATCCTGTATTTTTTTCTAGTAGCAATGTTGGTGGAGATGCTCCTGATTGGGCTGATGGAGCTGACAAGTTAAGAAATTCTTATGATATCAATGAATTAAAAAAATTACCTATTATTCTGACTGCTCAAGGTGGTGATTATACTACAGAAATTCATACAAAACTTAGACAAATTGGATGGGATGGAATATGGATAGATGCTGCTAGTTCTTTGCGAATGGAAGATAATTCCGTTATAGTTCTTGATCCAGTTAATCGTTCAGTTATTGATAATGCCTTAAGGAAAGGTATTCGTGATTTTATAGGTGGTAATTGTACTGTTAGTTGTATGTTAATGGGGTTAGCTGGATTGTTTAAGCATAATCTTGTAGATTGGATTTCATCTATGACGTATCAGGCTGCCTCTGGTGGTGGAGCTCAGCATATGAGAGAACTGCTTAACCAATTTGGAATAATTAATAATTCCGTAAGTGAGCTTTTACAAGATACAGCATCCGCTATTTTAGAAATTGATAGAGAAGTTTTGAATATTCAAAAATCTTTTGATTTTCCGAGTCCTCATTTTGGAGTCCCTCTAGGAGGTAGTTTAATACCATGGATTGATAAAGATCTTGGTAATGGCATGTCTCGCGAAGAGTGGAAAGCAGAAGTTGAAACTAATAAAATTCTAGGTAATGAAAAAAATAGCAAAGACTCAATACATGTAGATGGTATATGTGTGAGGATAGGTGCTATGAGATGTCATAGTCAAGCTCTTACTATTAAACTAAAAAAAGATATTCCTATCAATGAAATAGAAGAGATTATTGATAGTGGCTCTTCTTGGTCTAAGGTAATACCTAATAATAAAGAGGATAGTGTTAATAAATTAACTCCTATTGCGGTTGCTGGAACACTAGATATACCGGTTGGACGTCTACGTAAATTATCTATGGGTCCTAATTATCTTAGTGCTTTTACCGTTGGGGATCAATTGTTATGGGGTGCAGCTGAACCTTTGCGTCGTATGCTAAGAATAGCTTTGGGTCAAGCCTAGTATTATATTATTTTTCTATAAATTGAGGAGTGTGTAGTATGCACTCCTCAATTTTTTATTACATATTATTAACGATTAACATAGTTGTTTTACTGTTTTAGTAATGAATAGAATAGCTTTGGGCTTATCTTATAATGGCTCTTTTTTTTATGGATGGCAATCACAGCCTAATTGTCATTCTATACAAGATATACTGGAAAGTGCAATATCAAAATTTGCATCTGTTAATGAAAAAATTAAGACTATATGTGCTGGTCGTACTGATCGTGATGTTCATGCTATTTCACAAATTGTTCATTTTGATACTAAATTAGAGAGAAATATGATTTCATGGGTAAGAGGAGTAAATGCTTTTTTACCAAAAAATATTTCAATACATTGGGCTAAGAATATAACAACAGATTTTCATGCTAGATTTAGTGCTATATCTAGAACTTATACTTATGTTTTATACTGCGGTAGTATTAGACCATCTATATACCATGATTTGGTTGGATGGTGTATGTATGATTTAAATATAGATAAAATGATAGAAGCATCTAGTTATCTAATTGGTTTACATGACTTTTCAAGTTTTAGGGCATCTAGATGTCAGTCTAATACATCTGTTAGAGAAATATATCGCTTTGATATAAAGAAAAAGGGTTCTTTTATTATTTTTACAATAGAGGCAAATAGTTTTTTATATCATATGGTTCGCAATATAGTAGGAGTTATGATCGAAATAGGTAGATCTATTAAAAATATAGAATGGATGAAAGAATTATTAGAAATGAAAAATAGATCTTTTGCAGCTCCAACTTTTTCTCCTAATGGATTGTATTTGCTTTCTGTTAAATATCCTGATTATTTTAATTTGTCTTCTGACATTTTCAAAAGTAGCGTAATTTTTCCATTTTGATAGAATAAAGTGAAAGTTGTATGATTAATAAAAGAACTAGAGTAAAGATTTGTGGTTTTACTAGGGTAGAAGATGTTATTTCTGCTATTACTCTTGGAGTTGATGCCATAGGTTTAGTATTTTATAAAAATAGTAAAAGATTTATATCTATAGAACAGGCTATTAATATAAGGAAAGAAATTCCTCCATTTGTGGATTTAGTTGCTTTATTCGTAAATGCTACAAAATCAGAAATTCATCTTGTTCAAGATAAAATTTCACCAGATTTTTTGCAATTTCATGGAGATGAGTCAGAGGATTTTTGTTCTATGTTTAAACAAAAATTTTTAAAAGTATTTAGAGTTGGAGCTCCTGGCTTAGAAAATAGTAATAATCTGGAACGTGCATGTAAATCCTATTCTTCTGCTTCAGGTTGGTTATTTGATAGTTATACAGAAGAATATGGTGGTAGTGGTATCTCTTTTAATCATAATGTTTTAAATTCTTTGTGTAGAAATTTTATCAAGAATCGTGTAATAGTATCAGGTGGAGTGAATGAAACTAATGTTGAAAATATAATTAGATATTTAGATCCATTTGCTTTAGATTTTAGCAGTTGTGTTGAGGTTTCTCCTGGTATTAAATCGTTAGAAAAGATGTCTAATATTTTAAGTATTATAGAAAAAACAAAAAATTGTGTTTCCATAAATACAAAATTATAAATTTACATCATAATAACTATGATTATATTTGCAGATTTTCTAAAGGAGAGTTAAGATATACAATCTATAGGCGGTTAGCTCAGATGGTTAGAGCGCTACGTTGACATCGTAGAGGTCGTTGGTTCGAGTCCAATATCGCCTACCAAATCAATAAATATTGTAATTAATAATTAGTTTATCTCTGTGTTTTTGTGATAATTTCAGCATAATTTATGCTGCTTTCTTTTTTGTCGGTATATCATATTTAGATTTCTAGATATGATTTTTCTGTCTGGAAGAACTAATTTTTTAAATTTAATTAATTGTTTCCATAGTATTTAATGGCATTAAGGATCATTAACGTAAATTTTATTGGTTTTAGTTTGATTTGATAATTCAATATTTATAAAATTTAGGGAATATTAAGTAATGATTTTAGTTACCTTGCCAGATGCTTCTCAATTAAGATATGAAACTAGCATTAGCATTTCAGAAGTTATAAAAGATATTGGCTTGGATAGTAGTATAGCCCTATTTGCATATGTAACCGATAAAAATGGTATTCCTAAGTGCGTAGATTTAGATTTCCTAATCTCTGAAAACATCAGTCTTAAGATAATAACCATATATGATAAAGAGGCATTAGAGGTAATTAGACATTCTACTGCACATTTATTAGCATATGCTGTGAAGGAATTGTATCCTGATTCTAAAATAGCAATAGGTCCAGTTATAGATAATGGTTTTTATTACGATATTAGTTGCAAACATACTATTACTTTGGAAGATTTGGTCGTAATAGAGCAAAAAATGCATGAATTGGCATTAAAAAATGAGCCTATAGTCAGAGAGCATTATAGTAGAGATAATGCAATAGAGTTATTTACGACTTTGGGTGAGGACTATAAAGTAGAAATAATTTCTCAAATACCAGAAGATGAAAATCTGACTTTATATAGAGAAGGGCAGTTTGTTGATTTATGTAGAGGTCCTCATGTACCATCGAATGGTTTTTTGAAACATTTTAAGTTATTAAAAGTATCAGGTGCTTACTGGCGTGGTAATAGTAAAAATGAAATGTTGCAGAGAATATACGGCACAGCATGGTTGACTAAAGAACAACAAGATGATTATTTAAATATGCTGCAAGAAGCAGAGAAAAGAGATCATAGAAGAATATCCAAGGAATTAGATCTATTCCATATTCAAGAAGAAGCTCCTGGATTGGTTTTTTGGCATCCTAAAGGTTGGGTTATATGGCAGGAAATTGAGAAATATATGAGATCTATATATTTAGAAAATGGTTATAAAGAAATAAAAAGTCCGCAAATATTAGATATTTCTCTTTGGAAAAAAACTGGTCATTTGGATAACTATAGTGAGAATATGTTTGTAACACATTCAGAGAATAGAGACTATGCTTTGAAACCAATGAATTGTCCAGGTCATATACAAGTATTTAATTCTGTTTTAAGGTCATACAAAGATTTACCAATTAGATATGGGGAATTTGGTCAGTGTCATCGTAATGAATATTCTGGGTCTTTACATGGATTAATGAGGTTGAGAGGTTTTACTCAGGATGATGGTCATATATTCTGCACAGAAAAAGATTTACAAAATGAGTGTATAGATTTTACAAAATTATTACAAAAAGTATATAATGACTTTGGTTTTAAGGACATTATATATAAAATTTCAACTCGTCCTAAAAAAAGGATTGGTGATGAGGATGCTTGGGATTTAGCTGAGAAAGCTTTGATGAATAGTCTTAGTGAACTTGGTTGTGATTTTGAGATTAGTCCAGGTGATGGAGCTTTTTATGGTCCTAAAATAGAGTATATGTTAAAGGATGCAATAGGAAGAAATTGGCAATGTGGTACTATACAGGTAGATTTTTTTATGCCATCTAGACTAAATGCTGAGTATGTTGATTCATCTGATAAAAGACGTGTTCCTGTTATGTTGCATAGGGCTATTCTAGGTTCTATAGAGCGTTTTATAGGAGTTTTGATCGAACATCATGCCGGTTCTTTGCCAATATGGTTATCTCCTATACAAGTTGTTATTTGTTGTATTTCAGAGCAGTCTGAAGAATATGCAAAATTTGTAATGAATGATCTCAAAGATAGAGGTTTTCGTGCTATTGTTGATTTGCGAAATGAAAAAATCAATCGTAAAATTAGAGAACATAGTTTGCAAAAAATACCGTATGTTTTAGTTGTTGGAGAGAAAGAGAAAAGTAATTTAACTATTTCAGTTCGTAAATTAGGATCAAATCATTCGATTCTTATGAATAATGATGATTTTGTGATGCAATTGAAAAATGAAATTAAATTACATAAAAATATCTCTATTTGATTTTATTTTTTGAGGAGTTGTTAATATCGCTACCGAAAAAACTAGTCGCATTAATAATGAAATTCGTGTTCCCGAAGTGCGTCTTATAGGTATAGAAGGGGAACAGTTAGGAATAATGAAGATTTCTGATGCTTTGCGTTTATCAGAACAGAATGAAGTTGATTTAGTTGAGATAGCTCCTAATGCTGTCCCTCCTGTTTGTAGATTAATGGATTATGGTAAATTCAAGTATAAAGAACAGAAAAGGTTAGCTGAAGCTAGGTCAAAACAAAAAACAATTCAGGTAAAAGAGGTTAAATTTAGGCCATCTACAGACGATGGTGATTATAATGTCAAGTTAAGAAATTTACGTAAATTTTTGGATGATGGAGATAAAGCTAAAGTTTCTTTGCGTTTTCGTGGAAGAGAAATGGCGCATCAAGATTTAGGTATGCGTGTCTTAGAAAGAATACGTAATGATTTGTCCGATCATGCTGTTGTAGAGTCAATGCCAAGGCTAGAAGGAAGACAAATGGTTATGATGCTTTCACCAAAGAAAAAAAGTGCTTAGACTATATTATATTTTTTAATATTTTGCTTTTATAGTAGTTATTTTTTTACAATTTATTTTTAATTTTATGCATGTATTATTCATTATAGATCCATTGACTTCTCTTGTTGCTTATAAAGATACTTCTGTATCTATAATGGCTTCTTTAATTTCACGTGGGTATGATGTTAGTGTTGCTACTCAAACAGATTTATTTATAGATCCTAATGGTGAAGTTAAGGTTAGTGCTAAAAAATTATTCTTAAAAAATCATATGAATCTAAGTAGTACTGATTGGTTTATCACTGATCATGTATGTACAAATATTATTAATATTTTCGATATTGTTTTGGTTAGAAAAGATCCTCCTTTTGATATGGAGTATTTTTATTTAACTCATATATTAGATATAGCTAAGAAAAAAGGTGTAAAGGTTATTAATGATCCTACATCTCTTAGGAATTATTCTGAAAAATTATCTATTTTAAATTTTCCAGAATTTATTATGCCAACCCTGGTATCTAGCAATATTAATGAATTGAAAGATTTTTGTTTTTTCTATAATGATATTATATTAAAACCGTTAGATGGCATGGGAGGATCAGGAATATTTAGATTAAAAAAAGATGATCCTAATTTAAATGTTATATTAGAAAATTCTACTAATAATTCTCAACGTACTGTAATGGTGCAGAAATATATTCCTGAAATATCAAAAGGCGATAAAAGGGTAATTTTAATCAATAGTCGAATAGTTCCTTATTGTCTAGCTAGAATTCCTAAAAAAGGTGAGAGTAGAGGGAATTTAGCTGTTGGTGGTCATGGAATTGCACAACCTGTTTCTGAAACTGATATTAAAATAGCCAAAGCAGTTGGGTCTTTTTTGGAAGATAAAGGATTATCTCTCGTTGGTCTAGATATTATAGGTGATTATCTTACAGAAATTAATGTCACTAGTCCTACATGTTTTGTCGAAATTACTAATAGTACTAAATTTGATGTTGCTGGAATGTTTATAGATTATTTAGAGAATACTTTATAATCTATTTTAATAGATTTAGATGGATTTTAGAATTCAATCTTAACATATGGTAATTTATTTTATGACAATTATTAAAAGCATAGTTCTAAATAAAAAAAATGGTTTAGATGTTTCAGAAGCTTCTAAATTGACAAAAATTGCTAGTCAATTTAGGAGTGAAGTTTTTATTTCTTGTGATGCACGTAAAGTAAATGCAAAAAGCATTATGGGTATAATGATGCTAGCTGCAGGAACAGGAAAACATATTACAATAGAAGTTTCTGGTCCTGATTCTGAAGAAGCTATAAAAGCTTTAGATCTGTTTTTTTGTGATATATAAGAACACATTTAAGTATAATTTATATTCCAGTAGAACCAAAACCTTTATCACCTCTATTATTTTTTTTTGAAAAATTCTCTACTATATTGAAAGTTGGTTTTAATATAGGTAAAAATATCATTTGTGCTATTCTTTCGCCAGGATTTATAAAAATTGAATCATTGGACATAATATTATTTCTGTTATATACACTTACAAATATTGTACCTGAGTAATCTGCATCTATAACGCCAGCAGTATTTCCTAAAACCAATCCTTTCTTATGACCAAGACCAGATCTTGGAAGTATAATAGCCATCATATTTGTATTATTCATATGAATAGCAATACCAGTAGATACTAATATTGCTTTGTCATTTGGTTTTATTTCGATTGATTTTTCTATACATGCATATAAATCAATACCAGCAGCAAGTTCACTCTGATATTTAGGTATATTTAATTTTTCTTTCAAAAAATTATCGGTAATTTTAATTTCTATTGACGGTGATAATAGATTTTTAATCTGATCTAAATATTTATTTTCCATTTGATTGCTTATTATAAAATCTTGTTGAAATTTCTTTTATAAGAATTCTTGATATTTCAAGTTTGCTAGCTTTAGGTATATTATATGAGCCATTTACATCTATTAACATTACTTCAGAGTCATCAGAGCACATGGCATCTGTAGCAATATTTGCTATTATTATATCTAAATTTTTATTAATTAGTTTTTTTTGAGCATTATTTTTTAAATCTTCGGTTTCTGCTGCAAATCCAACACAGAATGGTTTTTTCTCTAAATGAGTAACTTCAGCTAATATATCATAGTTATATTCTAATTGTATTTCTGGTATATATTCACTATTTAATTTTTTGATCTTTTTTTGTTTATAATTTTTTACTTTCCAATCAGAAACAGCAGCAACAGATATAAATATATCTATATCTATATCATTTATTATCTTCATGACCATATTATACATTTCGTCAGCTGTGTTTATGTTATAAACATTTACATAATTTGGTGCTTCTATTTTAGTTGGTCCTGTTATTAAAGTAACATTTGCTCCTGATTCATAGGCAGATCTTGCTATAGCATATCCCATTTTCCCAGAAGATTTATTACTAATAAAACGTACTGGGTCTATTGGTTCTATAGTTGGTCCAGCTGTTATTAGTATATTCTTATCTGCTAATAATTTTTCTTGAAATATTGATGTTATTTCAATTAGCAAATTTTCATTATCTGCTAATTTTCCATAACCTTCTTCGCCACAAGCTTGTATTCCATATGTTGGACTAATAACCTTTATTCCATCATAAATAAGTTGTTTAACATTTCTCTGGATAACAGGATTATTCCACATTTCTTTATTCATTGCAGGAGCGACATATAAAGGACATTTTCTTGCTAAACACATTGTTGATAAAAGGTCATCGGCTATACCAAGTGCTAGTTTTGATATAAAATTAGCACTTGCCGGTATTATAATCAGTAAAGCAGCTTCTCTTGTTAAGTTTATATGATCCATAGCATTATTTGACTGATTATTAGATTCATCAAATACTACTCTTCCGGATAAAGCTTGCATTGTAGTTTTAGTTATAAAATTTTGTGCTGATTTTGTCATTACAATATCAACTAAGATATTTTCCTTTATAAGACTTCTAACCAAATCGGCTACTTTATAACAAGCTATACTACCTGTCATACCTATAATGATTTGTTTTTTAAAAAGTTTAGACATTTGAATATATTTTTTAACAACCTATAATTTTTTTGTCATAGAAAGATTTTTATTTTTTAATGATCTTATCTCAACAAAACAAACTAATATTACTCCAGTTGAAATATAGAGATCTGCTAAATTAAAAACTGGAAAGAAAAAATTATTCCAATACAACAATAAAAAATCAATAACGTATCCATTACAAAAACGATCTATCATATTGCCGATAGTTCCTGCAATGATCATTACAAGAGCTGTGTTATGTGTTTTTGTCATATTATAGGAATTTAATATTGTAAGCATAAAACAAGATACAATAATACCAATTAGGATAAACAAGTATTTTTGATTTCCTTCTGGATTAGATAGAAAACTAAAGGCTGCACCCCAATTGTATGCTAGTGTTAAATTAAAATATGAGGTTATGTATATTCTATGTCCATATTCTATCGTTTTATCTATATATAATTTACTTAATTGGTCTAATAGAATTAATATTAGTATTAATAAAAAATAGATTTTTTTAATATGCATCTTCTTATTATGCGTACAAGAGAAATATACCATAGATTAGGCTTTATTACGTTTTTCACCATTTTCAAATTTGGTCTAATAGAATTAATATTAGTATTAATAAAAAATAGATTTTTTTAATATGCATCTTCTTATTATGCGTACAAGAGAAATATACCATAGATTAGGCTTTATTACGTTTTTCACCATTTTCAAATAGATTTTGAATACATCTATTACAAATAGTTTTATATTTATTATTATTGCCAACCTCTTCTCTCCAGTGCCAACAACGTTCACATTTTTTATGTTTAGATGCATGGACAATTATTTTTGTTTCTTTTTCTAGAGAATCTATAAGATTAGTTTTGGATACAATAAATATAAAATGTAGGTCAGATTCTAAGCTCTCTAATATTTTTTTATCATGATTATTTGCATATATATCTATTTCTGCTTGTAAAGATGATCCTATTTCTCCAGCAGTCCTAGCTTCTTCTAATTTTCTTTGAACATTATCTCTAATTTTTCTTATAGAGAACCATTTGTCATAGAGATAGTTATCTTTTTCTATATTTAATTTTTGAAATAATTGTGTAAATATAGTTGTGGTATTATTTTCATTTCTTAATGAAGGTATTGTTTTTACTAATTCTTGCCATGCTTCTTCAGATGTAAATGAAAGAATTGGTGCTATGACCTTTAGAAGAATTTGTGTAATCTCCAATAATGCCGTTTGAGCTGACCTACGTGCTAAACTATTAACAGGAGTTGTATATAACCTATCTTTCAATATATCTAAATAGAAAGAGCCTAAATCTTCTGAACAAAATTTTTGTATTTTTGAAACTATCTTATGGAATTCATATTTTTCATAATATTGCAAAATTTCCTCTTGAATTTTTGATGTTAGAACTAAGGCATATTTATCTATTTCAAACATATTTGAATATTCTACATAGTTATTCTTATGATCAAAATCAGATATGTTTAATAGTAAGAACCTAATTGTATTTCTTATTCGTCTATAACCTTCTACTGTTCTATCAAGAATTTCTTTAGAAATTGATAATTCGCTAGAGTAATCTGTACTAGCTATCCAAAGCCTTAGTATATCAGCACCTAGTGAATCACATATTTTTTGGGGAGAAACTATATTCCCCAAAGATTTACTCATTTTTTTTCCTTGACCATCTACGACAAATCCATGAGTTAGTAGAGCTTTATAAGGAGCTTGCTTATATAGCATACATCCAATCAATAAGGAAGAATGAAACCATCCTCGATGTTGATCAGATCCTTCTAAATATAGATCAGCTGGCCATTCCAATTCTTGAGAATGAGTTCCATTAAATTCATTTTCCTTACCACCTATAACAGTTAAATGAGTAGATCCAGAATCGAACCAAACATCTAAAGTATCATTGCTTTTTTCATATTGTTCAGCAGTTTTTTTATCAATTAGACTATTGCAAGCAATGTTTTGCCATTCTTCAATTCCACCTTTTTCTATTTTCTGTGCTATTACTTCCAATAATGGTATGGTATCAGGGTGTATGTCCTTAGAATATTTATTTAATAATAAAGCCATAGGTACACCCCATTGTCTTTGTCTTGAAATTGTCCAATCAGGTCTGTTAGTAATCATTGCTTTCAGTCTATCTTTACCCCAAGATGGATAAAAAGTAGTTTTTTCAATGTTATCTAAAGCAATTTCTCTTATAGTCTTGTTATTATCTGATTTGATATCTAGTCCAACGAACCATTGATTAGTAGATTTGAAAATAATCGGTGTTTTGTGACGCCAGCAATGCATATAACTATGTTGATATATTTCTTGTTTTACTAAAGTGCCAGTTTTTAGTAACATTTCAATGATTTTTTTATTTGCATCCCAAATTGATATATCTTCTAGCAAAGGTACTTTAGACATAAAAGCACCAGATTCTGTAATAAGATCGAGAATATCTGAGTTTAAGAATCCATTTTTTTTAAAGACATTAAAATCATCTAAGCCATGTGCAGGCGCAGAATGTACAATACCAGTTCCGGTATCTGTAGTTACATATTTACCCATTAGTATAGGTGATGTTCTATTATAAGAATCATGTAAACTAAAAAAGGGATGTAAAAAAGTGTGTCTTTCTAATTTCACGCCCTTTATTACTGATAATATCTTTCCTTCTAGATTTGTTTGTTCTAGAAAATAGTTAACTCTATCCTTTGCTATTATTATGTTTGATAAAATCTTCTTGTCTGAATTTGTTTTTATTAGTGCGTAATCTATATCAGGATTAACACTGAGAAATTGATTTGCAGGTATTGTCCATGGTGTTGTAGTCCATATTATGGCGGAACATATATTAATATTATAACTAAATATGTTAGATATTTTTTCTGTATCAACAGCTTGAAACGCTACGTATATAGCATCATCTTTCCTATCATAATATTCTATTTCAGCTTCTGCTAAGGCTGATTTACAATCAAAACACCAGTTTATAGGTCTTAAGCCTCGAAAAACAAATCCTGATTCCATTATTTTTTTTAATACACGAACTTCGTTTGCTTCATTTTTGAAATTCATAGTCAAATATGGATTGTCCCAGTTTCCAAGTATTCCTAAACGTTGAAATTCTTGTTTCTGTTTTTCTATCTGTTCTTTGGCGTACAATCGAGCTTTTTTTTGAATATCTTTAGTAGATAGATGTTTGCCAAATTTTTTTTCTATTTGTATTTCTATGGGCATACCATGACAGTCCCAGCCTGGAATATAATGAGCATCATATCCCAACATTGTTTTGCTTTTGATTATTATGTCTTTGAGAACTTTGTTGACAGCGTGCCCTAAATGGATGTTTCCATTTGCATACGGTGGTCCATCGTGCAATGTGAATTTTTGTCTTCCTTGACAAGATTTTCTAATAATATTATATATATTTTGTTCTTCCCATTTTTTTAGCCATTCAGGCTCTTTTTTTGGTAGATTACCACGCATTTGGAAAGATGTATCTAATAGGTTAAGTGTATTTTTGTAGTCCATTGTTAGCAAAGTAAGAACGTGCGTTTTTTATATCATTTGAAATTGCATTTATCAAAGATTGGATTGTAGGAAATTTTTCTTCATCACGAATTTTTTTTAAAAACTCTATATAAATAATTTTTCCATAAGCATCTATATTATCATCTATAAGATGAATTTCTAATAATAAAGATCCATTTATTTCTATGCTTTCTCGTACACCAAGATTTGCAACTCCTGGTAAAATTTTATTTTTTAGGCCATATACTCTGACAATATATACTCCTTTATCTAAGGCATAATTTTGAGGAACAGTTATGTTCATTGTTGGAAATCCTAGTTTTCGTCCTATTTTTTTTCCATGTATCACATGACCACTGATTCCAAATGTCCTGCCTAATAGACTTTTAGCTGCTTCTAGATCAGATTTTCTTAATAAATCCCTTAATTTTGAACTGGATATGATGTTTCCAGTCGTATTATTTACATTTTCAATGTTATATAGTTGAAAACCATATTTTATGGATGCTTTTTTTAATAACTCTAAATCACCTTGACGTTTATAGCCAAATCGAAAGTTTTCTCCTATTATAAGTAGTTTCATATTAAACTTTCGTATTAAAAAATAATCTATAAACAAATCTGCTTCAATATTAATTATATTGTCAAATCTTTGAATCATTATTTGATTCATGCCATGCTTTGTTATAAGCTTTATTTTATCTCTAGTTTTATAGATTCTCGATGTTTGTTTTTGATTAAAATATTCACGAGAATGAGGATGAAATGTAAGCACAGAAGGTATCATATTGCTAATAGAAGCTTTTTGTACTAGTCTCTGAAAAAGTTTTTGATGACCTAAATGAACTCCATCAAAGTTTCCGATTGTAATTGCGCATGCTTGGTTCACGCAGTTACATTGTTTGTTTTTGTAGGTATGCAAGATTATTTTCACAAATAAGAAAGTAATTATTATAGTCTAACTAAATTTTACATTAAATGGGGATGTTATTACCGTGAAAACATATCATAAAAATTGTCGTTTTGTTATTTTAATTTCAGGACGTGGTAGTAATATGCAGAAAATAATTGAGTCATGTGTTGCAGAAAAATGGCCTGCAATTATTTGCGCTGTAATTTCTAATGATCCTAGTGCGAAAGGATTAGAATGGGCTAAATCTAGAGGCATAGATTCTATTTCTTTAAATCATAAAGATTTTCATAGTCGTGAGCTTTTTGATCAATGTTTAATTGATAATATAGATAAATATGATCCTGATTACGTTTTATTAGCTGGCTTTATGAGGGTTTTAACAAAAGATTTTGTTGAACATTATAACGATAGACTAATAAATATCCATCCATCTTTGTTACCTTCTTTTCCAGGATTAAATACTCATTCTAGGGCCCTAGAAAAGGGAGTACTTGTTCATGGTTGTACTATTCATTTTGTTAATGCCAATTTAGATGATGGTCTAATAATAGCACAAGGTTGTCTTCCTGTTTTGTCTGGTGATAATGAGGTTAGTCTATCTGAAAGTGTTTTAAGTATTGAGCATAAGCTTTATCCATTGGTTGTTAAATGGCTTTCTATGGGTAAAATTAATATAGATGAATCAAGAAAGGTAAGTGTTGTAGGAGAGAAACGTTTTATCTTTATTGAAAGATAATTAATTTATAAGAAGATTAGTTGTTTTTTTGCTACACTAGTATTATCATTGACGCGAAGGTTTATAAATCTTTCATTATTAATTAATTAATATTTTAATTAGAATATCTTTTCTGTGGTTTGTTGAATTAACTCAATTATAAATTTCCAATGATTTTTATTGATGGAGTATATCATAGTGGTAAGTTTTTTATTTCTATAAGTAAGAATATATGGACAAAATTATTTCATTTATTGCATCTGGATTTACTCAGGCTTCTGCTTTGCAGATTTTGCTATTTACTCTAATTGTTACTCATATAACAATTATTGGTGTTACTGTTTTTTTGCATAGAAGTCAGACTCACAGAGCTCTAGATCTTCATCCAGTTATAATGCATTTTTTTCGTTTTTGGTTATGGATGACAACTGGAATGATCACAAAGGAATGGGTTGCAATACATAGGAAACATCATGCAAAGTGTGAAAGGGAAGGTGATCCACATTCACCTATGATATATGGGATATGGAAAGTATTTTTTCAGGGAGCTGAATTATATCGCGAAGAGGCCGCTAATATTGATACTTTGTCTCGATTTGGGAGAGGTACTCCTGATGACTGGGTTGAAAGAAATATTTATTCAAAACATAGTAGTTTAGGTATTTTTATTATGTTGATTATAGATATTTTTCTATTTGGAGTTATTGGTTTATCTGTATGGGCCATCCAAATGGCTTGGATACCATTTTGGGCTGCTGGTGTTGTTAATGGAATGGGTCATTATTTTGGCTACCGCAATTTTGCTTCTCCTGATACTAGCACTAATTTATTTCCACTAGGTTTTATAATAGCTGGTGAAGAATTACATAATAATCATCATGCTTTTGCTACCTCAGCAAAGTTTTCTTCCAAGTGGTATGAATTTGATTTGGGCTGGTGTTATATAAATATAATGAGGTTTTTTCGTCTAGCAAAGATAAAAAAAATAGCTCCTAAATTAGTTTTAAGTAATGATGATCGTCATATTGATCTTTCTACACTTCATGGAGTAATAATGCATAGATATGAATTAATGACTCAATATGCCAAGATAATCAAAGATGTTGTTTATCAGGAACTTAAGGAATTAAAAAAATACTCATGCAGCGATCCTCGTTATGATCGTCTAAAAAAGATTAATGGTTACTTATATAAGCATGAATCTATAATGCAGTCTAAACAAATTGCAGAAGTGGATAATGTTATTTCCTCAAGTAAATCTCTATTCGTATTAATACAAATGCGTAGGGACTTGGGTCGTATTTGGGAAGGTTCTTCCTTAACCAGTGATCAACTTGTTTTACATTTAAATTCTTGGTGTGATCGTGCCCAAAATAGTGGGGTTTATGGATTACAAGAATTTGCCTCTAAATTAAACCGATATAGTATTGTATGAATTTAGATGATTTAAATAATGCTCAAAAGAAAGCCGTGACTACAGATAGTTCCCATTCTTTGGTATTGGCTGGTGCAGGTAGTGGTAAAACAAAGGTGCTTTCTTCTAGAATAGCCTGGCTTATTAATACTGGGCAGGTATCTTTTAGCGAGATTCTAGCTGTTACTTTTACTAATAAAGCTGCTCGTGAAATGTTGTCTAGAATATCTATGATGTTGAATAGAGATATGAAAGGTTTCTGGATTGGTACTTTTCATGGCCTATGCCATAAAATGCTTAGATTAAATTGGCGTGAAGCTAATTTAATACAAAATTTTCAGATTATAGATATGTCAGATCAGTTGTCTTTGATAAAACGTTTAATAAAATCTGCAAATGTTAATGAATCGAAGTATTCAGCAAGAGATTTGCAAAAAATTATAAATTCTTATAAGGAAACTGGTCTTAGGTCTAATGAGATAGAGGTGTATGACTCATACAATAAATATATTGCTGAGTTTTATCACCTTTACGAAAATCAATGTATTCGTAATGGTTTGCTTGATTTTGCAGAATTATTGCTGAAATCTTATGACCTTTTAAAAAATAATGAAACAATTAGAAATTATTACCAAGAACGTTTTAAACATATTTTAGTAGATGAATTCCAGGATACTAATAGCTTGCAATATGAATGGTTACGTTTATTGATAGGTAGTTCTACTTCAGTATTTGCGGTAGGTGATGATGACCAATCCATATATGCATTTCGTGGTGCAAATATAGATAATATGTCTTTATTTGATAAGGAATATGCCAAAGGTAATATAGTGCGATTGGAACAGAATTATAGATCAATGGGTCATATATTGGGCGCAGCCAATTCTCTGATTCGATATAATAATGGGCGTTTAGGTAAGAAATTGTGGACACAAGAAGGGGATGGAGAAAAAGTATTAATAGTTGAAAAGCATAATGATTTGTTAGAGTCACAATGGATCGTTGATGAAATTAAAAATCTTGTCAAAAGTGGTATTAAACAAGATGATATAGCTGTGTTGTACAGAAGTAATGCTCAGTCAAGAGTTCTAGAACATGCTTTATTTTTAAGTGGTATTTCTTATAAAGTTTATGGTGGGTTAAGATTTTTTGAAAGACAAGAAGTTAAGAATGTATTAGCCTATTTGAGGCTTATTGTGAATCATAACGATGATTCTGCCTGGCTTAGATCAGTCAATTTTCCAATTAGAGGAATAGGTGCTCGTACTATAGATTCGTTATCGGAAATAGCAAAAAAAAATAATATTAGTTTGTATGATGCTGTTGCACATTATTCTGGCAGAAGTAGAAATAATTTATTAATGTTTAATAATATTATTTCTAGTTTAGAAGAATCTTCAAAAAAATTAACTCTTGTTCAATTAATAGAATACATTTTAGAATTTGCTGGAATCAATGCTTTTTATAAAAATGAAGAAGAAACTGATCGTTTAGATAATTTAAAGGAACTGGTTACAGCTGCTGCTATTTTTTCGACTGAAAATAATTTTTCTGAAAGTCCAGCAAATCTTTTAATTGATATTTTGAAAGAAGACCTAGAGACGAATTTATATAATAATATTTATTTAGAACAAGAAAAAATTACTCCTTTATCATCTTTCTTATCACATGCTTCTTTAGAAGCTGGAGATAATCAATTTGAATCTGAACATCAATCATCTGTGCAATTAATGACAGTTCATGCTGCAAAAGGATTGGAATTTAATGTTGTTTTTATTACAGGTGTTGAGGAAGGATTATTCCCACATGAAAACAGTATGTCTGATAACTCTAGTATTGAGGAAGAGAGACGTTTAATGTATGTTGCTATTACAAGAGCGAGAAAAAGATTGTATATTACAATGGCAAATAGTCGTATGTTAAGAGGCCAAGTAAGGTATTCTGTTAAATCTCGTTTTATTTCTGAAATTGGTGAGGATAATGTAGTTTTTATAAAAAATAAAGAGAAAATATTATCAAGTCACTATTTAAAAAGTAATTCTAAATTTGTTCAAAATACTCATTCAAATAAGTTATCTGCTGTTAATAGTAGTTTTGTTGATATTAATGGAAAGAAATTTGTCATTGGACAAAACGTTAAACATAAAAAATTTGGTATTGGTACGATTATTAAGTTAATTGGTCATGGAGAAGAGTCGCAAGCACAGATAAATTTTGATAACTTTGGTGTAAAGACTATTATGCTAGGAATAGCTAGATTTGAATAAGCTTTTATGAGATATTTTTTTGTAAAAGCAATACACTATTTTCTGTTGTTGCTGTTGTTAGCCAAATTGGGTATAAGTTAGGAAACCTTTGTTTAAAATGTTTATATTCATTTCCTATTTCCATTAAAAGTATTCCGTTATTATTTAAATATTCATTATATTGATTAATAATTATATTTATAAGATCCATGCCGTCACTACCGCCATACAAAGCTATCTTTGGTTCATGTTTGTATTCTTCTGGTAAATTTTCCATAGATATTTTATTTACGTATGGTGGATTACATATAATTAAATCATATTTTTTATTGTTAATTTCTTCAAAAAGATTACTTCTTTTTATAGATATTCTATTTTGCAAGGCATAAGAATCTATATTTTTTTTTGCAATTTGTAAAGCAGAATCTGAAATATCAGATGCTAATATTTGAGCATCTGGGAATATAAATGATGATATTATTGCTAGACAAGCAGATCCAGTACATAAGTCCAATATATTTTTTATGTTTTCAGGTTTTTGTATCCAAGGGTATATTCCATTAATAAGTATTTCTGATATAAAAGATCTTGGTATAATTGCTCTTTTATCAATATAAAAATTATATCCTTGTAACCAAGCTTCGTTAGTTAAATAAGCTGTTGGAATGTGTTTTTTTATCCTTTTTTCTAAAATTTCCAGAAATTTTAGAAAGTTTTCAGTAGATAATGTTGAATTTAAGTAGTTATCTACTCCATCTGGTGTTATTTTTAATATATTGGCTATAATACAAATAGCCTCATCTAAAGAATTATTACTACCATGTCCAAAAAATAAATTTTCTTTATCAAAACAATAAGTAGCATATCTAATTAATTCTTTTATTGTTTTTGATTCAGATATAGCATTGTTAATAGACATAATATTTATTATTTTGTTAACAGTTTTTCTATGATTTTTCTGTAAATATTTTTTAATTTTACTAGATCTGTTATTTTTATACATTCATTTACTTTATGTATAGTGTTATTGCAGGGGCCAAATTCTACTATTTGTTTGCTTATTTTTTTAAGAAATCGACCATCTGAAGTACCTCCAGAAGTGGACATTTTGCTTGTTATGCCAAGTTCTTCTTTTATAGACTCAGACAATGTATTTGTCAAAGTTCCTGCTCTCGTCAAAAAAGGATCTCCATTTAAAATCCATTCTATATTGTAATTTAAATTATGTTTTTCTAATATAGAATGGATTTTTGTTTTCAAAGATTCAGGGGTATTTTCAGTAGAAAAACGTAGGTTAAATTTTATTTCTAATTCCCCTGGAATTACATTTGTAGCTCCATTCCCAGAATGAATATTAGAAATTTGAAAGGTTGTAGGAGGAAAATATTCATTTCCATTGTCCCAATTAGTATTAATAATTTCTAAAAGTACCTTTGGTGCTAAATGTATTGGGTTATTAGCTAGATGAGGATAAGCTACATGGCCTTGTATTCCATTTATTGTTAGGTTGCCTGACAGAGAGCCTCGACGTCCATTCTTAAACACATCACCTAGTTCTCTTTCTGATGTTGGTTCTCCTACAATGCAATAATCTATTTCTATATTTTTGCTCTTAAGATAATCGCATACAATTTTAGTTCCGTAATCTGCGGGTCCTTCTTCATCGGAGGTTATTATAAAAGCTATAGAACCATTATGATAAGGATTTTTTTCTATAAATTCTATAGTAGCTACTAAGAATGCAGCTATAGAACTTTTCATATCAGAAGAGCCTCTACCATACAAGAAACCATCCCTTTCTGTTGGAATGAAAGGATCTGTTTTCCATTGATCTAGGTTTCCTGCTGGAACAACATCTGAATGCCCAGCAAAAGCTAGTAATGGGCCTTGTCGCTCTCTAATCGCAAAGAGATTTGTTACCCCGTTTTTAGAAATGGTTTGAATTTGAAAATCAAATTTTTTTAGTTTTTCTATTAACAAGTTTTGACATCCAGCATCTTCTGGAGTAACTGACTTGCATTCAATAAGTTTTTTTGCAATTTGTAAGGTTGATAGGCTCTTTTCTGACATTATGCTCTCAATAAATCATTAATACTTGTTTTTGACCTAGTTTTTGCATCTACTCTTTTTACAATTACAGCACATGCCAAACTATAAGAGCCATCAGCAGAAGGAATGGAACCTGGTACGACAACTGAACCAGAAGGTATTCTGCCATAGGTGATCTCTTTAGTTGTTCTATCTAGAATCTTTGTGCTTTGTGATAAGAATACCCCCATTGCTAAAACAGAATTTTCCTCTACTATTACACCTTCAACTACTTCTGATCTTGCTCCAATGAAGCAGTTGTCTTCTATAATTGTTGGATTTGCTTGTAATGGTTCTAGTACTCCACCAATACCTACTCCACCTGACAAATGTACGTTTTTACCAATTTGAGCGCAAGAGCCAACGGTAGCCCATGTATCTACCATGGTACCTTCTCCTACATATGCTCCGATATTTACATAAGAGGGCATGAGAACTACATCTTTTCCTATAAATGAGCCTTTTCTTGCAATTGCATGAGGAACAACCCTATAACCGCCATTTTTAAACTCATTACTATCAAATTTACTAAATTTTAAAGGAACTTTGTCATAAAAGACCAAAGGATTTTCTCCAATTATCTGGTTATTTTTTGTTCGGAAGGATAAAAGAACAGCCTTTTTTATCCATTGGTGGGTAATCCATTCACCATTAATTTTTTCAGAGACTCTTAGTTTTCCCGTATCTAGTAGATCTATTGTTGTTTGAATAGCATTATCTAGATCTTTATCTATATTTGATGGGGAGATATTATTCCTATCTTCCCAAGCTTTTTCGATTTTATTTTTTATTTCTGAATTCATAATTTTTAGTTTATAGTTGGTTATTAGTAGTGTGTTTGTACAAATTTAGCAATTCTGTTAGCAGCTTCTATGCATTCCTCTAATGAGGATACTAGAGCAATTCTTATTCTTTTATTTCCAGGATTTACTCCTAGATATTCACGCGCTAGGAAACTACCTGGAAGAACAGTAATTGATTCTTCTTGGTATAATTTTTTCGTGAATTCTATATCTGAACCAGGAGTTTTTGCCCATATATAAAATGATGCTTGAGGTTTAGTTACTTCTAAATATTTATTTATTTTTGAATAGAAAACCTCTATTTTATCATTATATAGTTGACGATTTGCATAAACATGTTTTTCATCGCTCCATGCAGCTATGCTTGCTGCTGATATTAGTGGACTCATTGCACTGCCATTATAAGTTCTATAAAGCAGGAATTTGTTCATTATTTTTGAATCACCAGCAACAAATCCAGATCTTAATCCTGGTACACTAGATCTTTTTGATAAACTAGAAAAGACCACCAGGTTATTATAATCTTTTATTCCCAAAATGTTCGCAGCTTGTAATCCTCCTAATGGTGGGTTAGATTCTTCACGATAAATTTCTGAATAACATTCATCAGATGCAATAACAAAATTATATTTTTGAGATAACTCAAATATTTTTTTCCATTCTTCTAAATCTATAACATTTCCAGCAGGATTTCCAGGAGAACATACGAATACTAGTTGAGTTCTATCCCAGATTTCTGTTGGTACATCATCCCATTTGCAAGAAAAATTATTTTCTGGATCTAGATTAACATAATAAGGCTCAGCTCCAGCTAATATCGATGCTCCTTCATAAATTTGATAAAATGGATTAGGGCATATTACAACAGGATTTCTAAAAGAATTATCTATAACAATTTGTGTGAAAGAAAATAACGCCTCTCTCGATCCTAAAACTGGTAATATTTGAGTATTAGGATCTATTTTTGTTGCAGTGTAACGATTTGATATCCAATTTGCTATCGTCTCTCTTAATAGTTCTTCTCCTTTTGTTGCTGGGTAATGTGATATGCTAGAAATATTGTCTTTTATAGCATCAGCAATAGATTTTGGCGATGGATGTTTTGGTTCACCTATTGATAAATTTATTGGTGTTAATTGTTCTTTTTTATAACTAATTCCTGACAAAAGACTTCGAAGTTTTTCGAAAGGGTAGGGATTTAATTTATTTAGCCTAGGATTCATGGTTTTTTTATAAGTAAAATGATATAATGACAAAACGTTGCGAAGGTGGCGAAATTGGTAGACGCACCAGGTTTAGGTCCTGGCGCCGAAAGGCGTATGGGTTCGAGTCCCCTCCTTCGCACCAATATACGGTTTCAAATTATTTTATACTTTTATTGTAAACATAATTTGTTTTGTCGTATAGTTTATATTGGTTCTATTTTAGTAAATTGAGTTATAGTTTGTTAATTGATATATTTTTATATTAAATATTTGATGTTGCTAAATTGTGAGTTTTCAATAATTACTTTATTTAGAATCATTTTAATTTTTATTTTGGGCTTTTAGTTTGTTATTACGTTAGTATGTTGCTTTGTGTAGCATTACTAACACACGATCTCAGGTGTTGAGATTTTTCGTTCAGTACTTTGTGTCTTTTTTGGATATAGTTATTGTTCTATTGCTCTCTCCTTAAGTGGTTGTGTTTTCGGCTATATGCCTATATCTTTAAGGAAATACAATATGTTGGAAACTGGTGTTGTTAAGTGGTTTAATACTGAAAAAGGATATGGTTTTATTTCTCCAGAGTCTGGAGGCAAAGATCTATTCGTACATTTTTCAGAAATTCAAGGTTCAGGATTTAAGTCACTTGAGGAAAATCAGAGAGTCAGTTTTGTTGTTACTACAGGCCCAAAAGGTTTGCAGGCTACTAAGATTCAGATAATACAATAATTTTTATTTTTGTAAAAAAACCACTCTATAAATGAGTGGTTTTTTATTTTTCATAGTGATTTATGTTTTGTAGAAATACATATATTGATGATTATTTTTTTGTATCAACAACTAGAAAATTTGTATTTTCAAAATTTTAGTTGTCATTTAATGTCAAGATTATTTTAAATAATCAAATTGTTCTATAATCTCTTATAATATTTACAAAATATTAATTTGTTTAACTGTTTATTTGGATATTTTTTAAATGCAACCCATCATTGAATCTCTTTCTAGTTTGAAGCGTCGCGCTGTTTTGAAAATTTCTAATTCTTGTATTGAAAGCGAATTAGAGAAGGAGCTACTGAGTTTATCAAAGAATACTAAAATTTCTGGTTTTAGGCCTGGTAAGGCTCCTATTAGTATTGTTAAACGTACTTATGGACATAATGTTCGTCAAGATATTGTTACCAAAATTCTTAGTAATTCATTTAGTGAATTAGTAAAAGAAAATAATTTATTAGTAGTTGGTTATCCAAATATTAGACCTGATAATTCCATTAGCAATTCTGATGATTTATGCTTTATAGCTGAATTTGAAATATATCCTGAAATTTCTATTCCTCCATTTGAGAGTTTAGAAGTTAAATGTTATAGGCATAATCTTACAGAAGAAGATGTAAAAAAAACATTGCTTATTTTGCAAAAACAGAAGTCTATTTTTGAGAAGAAAGATGGTCATTGCGCTGAGATTGGAGACAAAGTCATCCTTAGTTATGATGCTACTATAGATGGTGTTTCTTTTGAAGGCAGTAATTCTGAGTCTCTTTCTGTTATTCTTGGTAACAATCAATTGTTGCCTGATTTTGAAAACTCTTTAATTGGCATGAAAGAAGGTGATACTAAAGAATTAGATTTAAAATTTCCTGATAATTATCATGATTCTAAAGTTGCAGGTAAAGAAGCTAAATTTTTTATTAAAGTAAAGGAAGTATTTATAGGAACCTTGCCAGATTTAGATGATAATTTTGCCAAATTGTTTAGTAATGAAGATAATTTTAATTTGGAAAAATTATCAGAGAATGTGAAGGCTAGTATAGAAAGAGAGATTAGCAATAGACTAAAAAATTTAAATAAAGATAGTGTAATGGGAGTTTTAATTAAAAATATAGAATTTGAAATTCCCGAGGTATTAGTAAGAAACGAAATGCAATTAAGATTACATTCTTTAAAAAATAGATTGAAAGATGGCAATATAAAAGATATAGAGAGTCTATCTAAGGATATTTTGCTTGAAGAAGAATCTAAAAAGATGGTTAAGTTAGGACTCATTATTTCTGAAATATCTAAGAATAATAATATTAAAGTTGATGACGAACAGATTTTGTCTTATTTAAGTAATTTTGCTAAAAATTATGAAGACCCAGAAAAATTTGTGAGTCATTATATGTCAGACGCTAATAAAAAATCAGAGGTAGCATCATTAATTCTTGAAAATAATATCGTTGATCATATTTTAAGTAGAGCTAATGTTTCAGAGGAAGAACTAACATTTGAAAATTTAATGGGATTAGAATGACTAATAAAAGAATAATTGCAAATTTGAATAATAATCAAACAGCTGATTTTTCATTTAATTATGTTCCGATGGTTGTAGAAAACTCTGGAAAAGGTGAGCGTGCTTATGATATTTATTCTAGATTATTAAAAGAAAGAATTATATTTTTAGTAGGTCCCATTGATGATAATATTGCCAATCTAGTAGTTGCTCAAATGTTGTTCTTAGAGTCAGAAAATCCTAATAAAGATATACATTTATATATAAATTCTCCTGGTGGCTCTGTTTATGCTGGTTTAGCTATTTTTGATACCATGAAATTTATTAAACCTGATGTTTCTACAATGTGCACTGGCATTGCTGCTAGTATGGGTGCTTTTTTATTATCGGCTGGAGAAAAGGGAAAACGTTTTAGCTTGCCTAGTTCATCTATCATGATACATCAGCCATCAGGAGGAGCAAAAGGGCAGTCATCTGATATCCAAATTCATGCAAAAGAGATTCTGAGATTGAGAGATATGCTGAATGCTATTATGTCACATAATACAGGTCAAAGTATAGAAACCATCATTAAAGATACAGATCGTGACTATTTTATGTCTGCCCAGGAGGCTTTGTCTTATGGTTTAGTGGACAAGGTTTTAACAAGTCGTTAAGTTTTTTACAATTTTAAAAATATTTAAGTGATCTTTATGTCTGATAATAATAATTCTAATACTCATGCAGGTAGTGAAAACTGCTCATTTTGTGGCAAAAATAAAAAAGAGGCTATCAGGTTAGTAGCTGGTCCTTCGTTTCTTTTTATCTGTGACAAGTGTATTGAAGAATGCAATAATCTCCTTAAGGAGAATGATTTCTCTGAAGATAAATCCACAGTTGTTTCTAAAAGAATACTCAAACCCAGTGAAATAAAAAAACATTTAGATCAGTATGTTATAGGACAAGATTCTTCTAAAAAAATATTATCTGTTGCTGCCTATAATCATTATAAACGTTTATCTTATTGTAAATTAAATGAAAGCGATATAGAGCTAAATAAAAGCAATATACTGCTTATAGGGCCAACTGGTTCAGGTAAAACTCTTTTGTGTCAGACATTGTCAAAAATTATGGATGTTCCTTTTGTTATAGCTGATGCTACTACATTAACTGAAGCTGGTTATGTCGGTGATGATGTTGAAAACATGCTACATAAATTATTGCAAAGTTGTAATTTTGATATAGATAAAGCTCAAAAAGGTATTATTTTTATTGATGAAATAGATAAAATTTCACGTAAGTCAGAGAACCCTTCTATAACTCGGGATGTTTCTGGGGAAGGAGTCCAACAGGCATTATTGAAAATTATTGAAGGTACAATTGCAAATATTCCAGCCGATGGAGGAAGGAAAAATCCTAGTCAAAAATCAATTCAAATAGATACAAGCAATATATTGTTTATAGTAGGAGGTGCATTTGATGGTATCAAGAAAATTATTATGAATAGAACTAGTAGGAATAGTATTGGTTTTAATGCAAATATTGTTGATATAGAAAGTAATAGTACTGCTAATATATTTTCTGAGGTAGAAGCAGATGACTTGATCAAATATGGCCTCATACCAGAATTGGTTGGTCGAATACCGATTATATCTTCATTAGAAGAATTAAACGAAGATGCTTTGCTAAAAATACTTACTGAGCCAAAAAATGCTATCATAAAACAATTTCAGAGGATTTTCTCTATTGATAATGTAGAACTCAATTTTACAGAAGCATCTTTAAAAGTTATTGCTAGAAAAGCATTAGAATATAAAACAGGAGCACGTGGTTTGCGATCTATCGTAGAGAATCTTTTATTCGATGCGATGTATAGTATTCCAGATGATGAAAATATTTCCAAGGTAATAGCAGATGTTGTTGATAACTCTGATGAAATAAAAATTTCTTATTTTAGAAATTAGTTTTGATAATGGTGATTAGGGATTTAATATTGTAATATTGGACTAAGAATTGATAAAATTCTTTTTATCAATGATATTGAATTGTTGATTATTGATACCAAATATATGTTCATATGAATTTGGATATGCGTATTTTAACTTTGTGCCTATTAAATTGAGGATTTGCTTATGTCTGCAAGCCAGACTGTTCTTTCTGAATCAGTATATTTGCCGTTACTGCCACTGAGGGATATTGTTATATTTCCTTATATGACAGTTCCTTTGTTTGTTGGTAGATCTCGTTCCATTAGAGCGCTTGAGATAGCTATGGAAGGTGATAAAAATGTTGTTCTTGTTACTCAGAAATCAGCTGGTAAAGATGAGCCTGATGCTAGTGATTTATATCATGTTGGTTGTGTGGCTAATATTTTGCAAATGTTAAAATTGCCTGACGGCACTGTGAAAGTATTAGTGGAAGGTGTTGGCAGAGTTGCAATTAATTCTGTGGAAAATTTAGAGTCACATTTTATGTGTTATGTAAATGATATAAAAAATGAACAACAAGATGTTTCTGATATAGAACTAGAAGCATTGAAAAGAGCTCTAATAGAGCAATTTGATCAGTATTTAAAATTAAACAAAAAAATTCCTACAGAGGTTTTAACATCGTTATCAGATATAAATGATATTTATCGATTTGTCGATACTATATCTGCTCATCTACCCATAAAACTTGAATATAAACAAAATATTTTAGAAATGGGATCTATAGTTGAAAGAATGGAATTTTTATTATCTCAAATAGATAGCGAAATAGAAATTTTACAAGTAGAGAAAAAGATCAAAACAAGAATAAAAAAACAGATGGAGAAAAGCCAAAGAGATTATTATCTTAATGAGCAATTTAAAGCTATACAAAAAGAGTTGGGTGAGAATGATGATAATTTAGGTTTAGATGAATTAGAAAACAGAATATCATCTACTTATTTGACAAAGGAAGCTCGTAAGAAGCTAGAGTCAGAATTTTTAAAGTTAAAGATGATGTCTCCTATGTCTGCAGAAGCTAATGTTATAAGAAATTATATTGATACAGTTCTTAGTTTGCCATGGAAGAAAAAAACTAAAATAAACCTAGATATAGGTATGGCTGAAGATGTTTTGGATGCTGATCATTATGGTTTGGATAAAGTAAAAGAGCGTATTTTAGAATATTTAGCGGTTCAAAAAAGAGTTCAGAAGATTAAATCTCCAATTTTATGTTTAGTTGGTCCTCCAGGAGTTGGTAAAACATCATTAGGTCAATCTATTGCTATGGCAACAAATAGAAAATTTGTTAGAATGGCTCTTGGTGGAGTTAGAGATGAAGCTGAAATTCGTGGTCATCGTCGCACTTATATAGGATCTATGCCTGGTAAGATTTTGCAAAATATATCTAAATCTGGTGTTCGTAATCCACTATTTTTGCTTGATGAAATAGATAAAATAGGTATGGATTTTAGAGGTGATCCTGCATCAGCATTGTTAGAAGTTTTAGATCCTGAACAAAATAATTCATTTCAAGATCATTATATCGAAGTTGATTTTGATCTTTCTGATGTTATGTTTGTTGCTACAAGTAATACTATGAATATACCTCCAGCTCTATTGGATCGTATGGAGATTATCAATTTATCTGGATATACTGAACATGAAAAGCTACATATAGCGAAACAACATCTAGTCCCAAAGTTGTTCAAGAATAATGGTTTGCTAAAGAATGAATTAGAAATTACTGAAAATGCTATATTAGATATAATTAGGTATTATACAAGGGAAGCAGGAGTTCGTTCTTTAGAAAGAGAAATTAGTAAAATTTGCAGGAAAGTTGTTAAAAATTCTTTAAAAAATAGTGAAAATGGAAAATATTCTGTTTTATCTTCAATAACTGTTGATAGTGAAAATATAGGTGATTATCTTGGCGTTCGTCGTTATGATTTTGGTTGTGCAGAAAAAGATAACAGAGTTGGGCAAGTTACTGCCTTGGCTTGGACTGAAGTTGGTGGAGATTTATTAACAGTAGAAGTAGCAGATATCCCTGGTAAAGGTAATATTTTACGAACTGGTTCTTTAGGGGATGTTATGAAAGAATCTATAGAAGCGGCTCGTACTGTTGTAAGATCAAAGTCAGAGGATTTTAATTTTTCAGAAGACATGTTTAATAAGAGAGATATGCATATTCATGTCCCAGAAGGAGCTACACCAAAGGATGGTCCTTCAGCTGGTATAGCAATTACAACAGCTATGGTATCAGCATTGTCTAAAATTGCTGTTAGATCTGATGTTGCTATGACAGGAGAGATTACTCTGAGGGGAGAGGTATTGCCAATAGGTGGACTTAAAGAGAAAATATTGGCAGCACATCGTGGTGGCATTAAAACTGTTATTATTCCAGAAACAAATGTTAGAGATTTGACTGATATACCAGATTTTGTTAAGCAAGATATTGAAATAGTCCCCGTTAAATGGATAGACAAAGTATTTGATGTTGCTTTAGAGCACCCTGTTAATTCTTCTAGTAAAAAAATATCAACAAATAAAAAACGCAGTATTAAGAAAAAAAATCAGGATAGTACAGATAGTGGTTTATTAAATCATTAGTTAAAATTAAAGGGATGATATTTTCATCCCTTTAATTTTTTAAAGACTATTTATTTAGAACTTGTGCTATGCTATAAGCTACTGTATCAACATTTCTATTATTCAATGCAGCTACGCATATTCTACCGCTAGAAACTGCATATACTGCAAATTTATCTTTTAAATTTTCTACTTGTTCTTTATTTAGTCCTGAATAAGAGAACATACCTTTCTGATTTAAAACGAAACTAAAATCTTGATTTACGCCATGTTCTTTTATCTTATTTACTAATGTTTGTCTCATGATTTTGATTCTTTGGCGCATAATGGATAGTTCTTCTTCCCATGTTTTGAACAACTCATTTGAATTTAATATAGAGCTTACAATAGTTGCTCCATGTGTTGGTGGGTTAGAATACGTTGTTCTAATAATTCTTTTGATCTGACTTAATACTTTTATTGATTCATCTTTTTCATTGGTAGTTACAGTTAAAGCTCCTATTCTTTCTCCATAAAGAGAGAATGATTTAGAGAATGATGAACTAATAAAGCAAAGAATATTCATCTCAGTAAACATTCTTATTACTTGTGCATCTTCTTCCAATCCATTGCTAAAGCCTTGATAAGCTATATCTAAAAATGGAATTAGGTTTCGATTTTTAATTATTTCTGCAATTTGTTTCCACTGTTCTTGGGTAGGATCAATGCCAGTAGGATTATGACAGCAGGCATGTAATACAATAATTGATTTTTGTTCTGCATTTCTTAATTTTGAAAGCATATTTTCAAAATCTAGTCCATGAGTAATTGGGTCATAATAAGGATAATTTTCAACATCAAACCCAGCTCGTTCGAATAATGCTTTATGGTTTTCCCAACTTGGATTGCTAATAAGAACTTTTGAATTTGGTAATAATTCTTTAAGAAAATCCGCTCCAATTTTAAGAGCTCCAGTTCCACCAAGAGTTTGCACAGTTACACTTCTATTTTCTGACAAAACTTGAGAATTTGATCCTAATAGTAATTTTGCAGCTGCTTTGTTGTAGTTAGCTATTCCGTCTATTGGTAAATATCCTTTTGGCATTACTTTTTCTATATATGATAATTCTGCTTTATATACAGATTGCATCAAAGGAATTTTTCCATTTTCATCATAATAAACGCCTACTCCTAAATTAACTTTTTCTGGTCTGTTATCAGAATTAAATTGTTCGTTAAGACCTAGTATTGGGTCACGAGGAGCTAATTGGACATGTTTAAATAAATCATTCATAATTTTAAGTACCAATAAAAGTATTTATAATATATATTTCGAAGAAATATTCTTTCAAACAGAGTTTAGCATGACATTTTGTAAATTTGTAAATTTTCCAAATAGTCCTTTTAATCTTCATAAGCCTTACGAGCCTGCTGGTGATCAGCCAAAGGCTATTGAAAGTTTGTTGAAAGGTTTGGATCATGGATATAAATATCAAACTCTTTTAGGTGTTACTGGTTCAGGTAAAACTTATACTATGGCCAATGTCATAGCTAGATCTGGAAAACAAACGCTTATTTTAGCTCCTAATAAGACGCTTGCTGCTCAACTATATGCTGAAATGAGAGATTTTTTCCCTAGTAATGCAATAGAATATTTTGTTTCTTATTATGATTATTATCAGCCAGAGGCTTATGTTCCTTCTCGTGATACCTTTATTGAAAAGGATGCACAGATTAATGCTCATATAGAACAAATGAGACTCTCAGCTGTCAAAAGTTTGTTAGAACGAAAGGATACTATAATAGTTAGTACTGTCTCATGTATTTATGGTATTGGAGATATCTCAGTTTATAATGATATTGCTCTTACTCTTAGAATAGGTAACCATATCCTGAGAGATAAGATGTTTGAACAACTAGTTTTGATGCAATATATCAGAAATGACATAGATTTTTCTAGAGGTACTTTTAGAGTTAGAGGAGAATATATTGATATATTCCCAGCTGAGAATTTTGATATGGCATTGCGAGTAGGCTTGTTTGATGATGAGATAGAATCATTAGAAATGTTTGATCCTTTGACTGGAAGTTGTATACAGAAGATTTCACGTTTTGTTGTTTACCCAGTATCTCTTTACGCTGTTCCTAGATCTAAAATCATGAATGCTATTAAAACTATAAAAGAAGAACTGGTAGAACAGTCAAATTTTTTAATAAAAGAAGGAAAAATTTTAGAGTCTCAAAGACTGGAACAACGCACAAGATTTGATCTGGAAATGTTACAAGAAACAGGCTTTTGTAAAGGTATAGAAAACTATAGCAGACATTTAAGTGGTTCTTTGCCAGGTGAGCCTCCAAGTACAATAATAGATTATTTGCCAAATGATTCATTAGTTTTTATTGATGAAAGTCATGTTACTATTGGTCAGTTATCAGGTATGTATTTTGGAGATAGGTCGAGAAAAGAGAATCTAGTGAGTCATGGTTTTCGGTTGCCGTCTGCTTTAGATAATAGACCTTTGCAATTTAATGAATTTGAAAAAAGAATCAAACAATGTATTTTCGTATCTGCAACTCCATCAAATTATGAGATAGCTAATTCTAGTTCTATAGTAGAACAATTAGCAAGGCCTACAGGCTTAGTAGATCCTGAGGTAGAAGTTAAGCCAGCTAGAACACAGATTGATGATCTATTACATCAAATAAAAAATCGTGTTAAGAAAAAAGAAAGAGTTTTAGTAACTACTTTAACAAAACGTATGTCAGAGAATTTAACAGATTTTTTGAGTGAAAATAATATAAAAGTTAAATATCTTCATTCTGATATAGATACTGTTGAGAGATCTGATATATTAAGAGATCTTCGTTTAGGTGTTTTTGATGTCTTGGTTGGTATTAATTTGCTAAGGGAGGGTTTAGATATACCTGAAGTTTCATTGGTTGCTATCCTTGATGCTGATAAGGAAGGTTTTCTGAGATCAGAGCGTAGTTTAATACAAACAATAGGGAGAGCAGCAAGAAATTTAAATGGTCATGCTATCTTATATGCAGATAGAATTACTAATTCCATAAGAAAAGCTATAGATGAAACTTATAGACGCCGTGAAAGACAGATAGAATTTAATAAAATTCATGGTATTGTAGCTAAAGGTATAAAAAAGGATGTTCGTGAATTAATAGATGGTTTATTAGTTAATAATAATTTTAATAGATCAGATAGTTCTTTGGAAAAGATAGATCGTTCTTTATTAAATAATCAGAAAAAATTATCTAAGGAAATTTCTAGGTTAGAAAAATTAATGATTAATTATGCTAATAAATTAGAATTTGAAAAAGCAGCAAATGTTAGAGATTCTTTAAATAATCTAAAACAGATGTTTTTATTTAAAAGTTAAGTTAATAAATAATTTCGTATGGCTAAAAATATATTATTTGTTTGTATGGGAAATATTTGCAGATCTCCTACAGCTGAAATTGTATTTAAACAAATTGTTCATGATTCCGGTATGAATAAGCATATTAATATTGATTCTGCTGGTACTCATGCTGAGAATAATAGGTTAGCTGATCATAGGTCTATCACCGAAGCTAAGAATAGAGGGTTTGATATTTCATCTCATAAATCACGTTCTCTCAATATTAGAGATTTTTCATATTTTGATTTGCTAATTGCTATGGATTTTGAAAATATGAGATTTATGAGAGAAATTTGTCCTCCCAAATATCTTCATAAATTAAGTATGTTGATGTGTTATTCTACAAAATTCATCGCAGATGAAGTTCCTGATCCATATTATGACGACTTGCATGGGTTTAGCATAGTATTTGAATATATAGAAGATGCTTGTAAAGGTTTGTTTAATTTTATATATGAAAATTATTCTAATGAATTCATTTTTGATAAGTGAATATATTTTTAATTGATTCCCTATTAAGTTAGTAGGATTATTGTTATAATGAGTGACCTATATAATTTATGATGGTGTAAAAACGTATGAGGTTGACAACTAGAAGTCGTTTTGCTGTGACTGCTATGCTTGAATTGGCTATAGAGTATGGTTTGTCAGAAAGTGTTAGTTTAAGTTTGATTAGTGAGCGTCATAATCTCTCTGTATCTTATTTAGAACAGTTGTTTTTGAAATTAAGAAAAAAATCTTTAGTTAGTAGTGTACGTGGCTCTAATGGCGGTTATTATTTATCACGATCCCCTAATGAAATAGTTGTAGCTGATATTATTTTTGCTGTAGATGATATTTTAGATGCTACAGCTTGTAAAGGTATGGCTAATTGTAAAAAAGATAATAATGGTAATTTTAGTAAGTGTATCACACATGATTTATGGTCTTCACTAAATCAAAAAATGTTTGAATATTTAAGTTCAATTTCATTACAAAATTTGTTAAATGCTAAGAATTTTAATAATCAAAAACCTGATTCTTTAAATTACTTGAGCCATCGTGATAATTGTATAAATGAAATAGTGTTTTTATAGATTTAAGAATTAGGATATGAGTTATATGTCAAATAAGTTGAAACCCATTTATATGGATTATTCTGCTACTACACCTGTGGATCCGAGAGTTGTGGATAAGATGATTCCATGGTTATATGAAAATCCTGGTAATCCTGCTTCTCGTAGTCATGCATTTGGATGGAAGGCTGAGGAAGCTGTAGAAAATTCTAGAAAGGAAGTAGCTAAGCTTGTTAATGCTGATTATCGTGAGATTATATGGACTTCTGGAGCTACAGAATCTAACAATTTGGCTATAAAGGGAGCCGCCAATTTTTATTCGAATAAAGGCAAGCATATTATTACTATTAAGACAGAGCATAAGGCAGTTTTAGATACTTGTAGAGAATTAGAACGCAAAGGTTTTGAGGTCAGTTATCTAGATGTACAAGAAGATGGTATTTTAGATATAGATTACTTGGGTTCTTGTATAAGAAAGGATACTATTTTAGTATCCGTTATGTTAGTTAATAATGAAATTGGTGTAATACAAGATATTAAATCTATTGGGAATTTATGTAGATCAAAAGGTGTTTTATTGCATGTGGATGCTGCTCAGGCAACTGGTAAAATTGAAATTGATTTGAAAGATTTACCAGTTGATTTAATGTCATTTTCAGCTCATAAAACTTATGGACCTAAAGGCATAGGAGCTTTGTATATATCACGTAAACCAAGAGTTAGGCTTGAGTCTCAAATGCATGGTGGAGGGCATGAGAGAGGTATGAGATCTGGCACTTTGCCAACACATCAAATAGTAGGTATGGGAGAAGCCTTTCGTATAGCTAGGGAAGAAATGTCTTTAGAAAACGAGCGTATTAAATTACTACGTGATAGATTATATCAAGGAATATCTAGTATAGAAGATACTTACATTAATGGAAGTATGGATAAGAGGATTCCTCATAATTTAAATGTAAGTTTTAACTATATAGAAGGAGAATCTTTAATGATGGCTCTGAATGGATTAGCAGTCTCTAGTGGCTCTGCTTGTACATCAGCTAGTTTGGAGCCTTCTTATGTTTTAAGAGCTCTTGGTCGTAGTGATGAATTAGCACATAGTTCTATTCGTTTCAGTTTAGGGAGATTCTCTACTATGGAAGATGTGGAGTATGCTATCGAACTACTAGAAGTAAATGTTGCTAAATTAAGAGAGTTATCTCCTTTATGGGAAATGGCTAAGGAAAATATTGATATTAGCAAAGTTCAATGGTCTGTTAATTAAATTAATTGAGTAGTTATAAAGGTAAATATATGGCTTATAGTGATAAAGTTCTAGATCATTATGAAAATCCTCGTAATGTAGGGTCATTAGATAAAAATGATAAATCTGTAGGAACAGGTATGGTAGGAGCTCCAGCTTGTGGCGATGTGATGAAATTACAAATTAAAGTAAGTAGAGATGGTTTAATAGAAGAAGCAAAATTTAAAACTTATGGTTGTGGATCTGCAATAGCTTCAAGTTCATTAGTTACTGAGTGGATAAAAGGAAAATCTGTTGATCAAGCTTTGACTATACGTAATACTGATATAGCAGAAGAACTTGCTTTACCTCCTGTGAAAATACATTGTTCTATTTTAGCAGAAGATGCTATTAGATCTGCTATAAGAGATTACAAGGAAAAAAATAAAGCATAAATGGAGCCTTATTTCATGTCTATTTCGCTTACTAAGCATGCAGCATTGAGAGTTTCTGATTTGTTATCTCAAAGAAAATCTGGTATAGGTCTTAGAATTAAAGTTAAAACAACTGGTTGTTCTGGTTTATCTTATAAACTTGAGTATGTTGATGAAAGTAGTTTGGAAGATCTTGTTTTTGAGAGTTTTGGAGTTAAAATATTTATCAAAAAAGATCATCTTATATATTTAGACGGAACTGAGATAGATTATGTAAAAGAAGGATTTAAAGAAGGTTTTAAATTCCTTAATCCTAATGAGAAGGCTAGGTGTGGTTGTGGAGAATCTTTTACAATATAAATGAATAATAATGATAGATTATCAGAAAAATTATTTTAGTTTATTTAATCTTAATGTTGCTTTTAGCATAGATGAGAGTTATCTAGATAAGACATGGAGAGAACTGTCAAATTTAGCTCATCCTGATAGACACGTAGGGTTTACTAGGATGGAGCAGTCTGCGTCTGTCAAGCTAATGTCGTTTATTAATGAAGCATATTATACTTTGCGAGATCCGATAAAAAGAGCTCGCTATATCTGTGAGATTAATGACATAGTTTTTAATAATACTAATTCTTTTAATGATTCCAATTTTCTTTTAGAACAGATGGAATTGAGAGATCGTCTTGCGTATATTATTGAACAAAAAGATATTAAAGTTTTGGATATTTTTATCAAAGAGTTACAAAATAAAAAAAATGTTCGTTTTGAATTATTATCATTTTTTTTAGATGAATCTTCGGATTATCTTAAAGCTAGTATTGTTATTAAAGAATTGATGTTTCTTGATAAAATCATGCAAGAAGCTTTGGATTATAAGTAATTGTAGTATTTTAATTTTTTTAAGTATTTATAATGACATTATTACAAATTTTAGAACCGGAAAGTCAAGATGATAAGATCTTGAAAAGAAATTTATCTATAGGTATTGATTTAGGTACAACGAATTCATTGGTTTCTTTTGTAAACGATAATTTAGAGCCAGAAATTATTTGTGATTATAACGGTTATTCTTTAATCCCATCTATCGTCAATTATAGTAGTAAAGAATGTGTTGTGGGACAAGATGCTCTTAAATTACTAGATGATGTAAGTACAATTTCTTCATTTAAAAGATTTATGGGAAGATCAATTGAAGAAATAAATGAGAATTTTCCTAACTATAATTTTGTTAGTGAAAATAATATATTAAAAATACATACTAAAAGTTGTAATATTACTCCTGTAGAGATTTCTGCGGACCTCCTTTCTTACTTAAAAAAATTAGCAGAAAATAGACTACATGAGAAAATTAGTGATGCTGTTATTACGGTTCCTGCTTACTTTGATGAAAGACAACGGCAGGCCACTAGGGATGCAGCAAATTTAGCTGGTCTAAATGTTTTGCGTTTATTAAATGAGCCTACTGCAGCAGCTATTGCTTATGGTTTAGAGAATTCTGCTGATGGCATACATGTAGTTTTTGATTTAGGAGGGGGAACCTTTGATATTTCTATTTTAAAATTGCATGATAGTATTTTTGATGTTTTATCAACATTTGGTGATACTACTCTAGGTGGTAATGATTTTGATGAGATAATAGCTAATTATATTACTGGTTTAACTCTTAATAAGAATATTTCTTTTAAAGACAAAAGAAATATTCTTATTAAATCTAAATCCATTAGAGAATTTCTGACAAATAATGAAAATTGTGAATTTAATATAGTTCTCGAAAATGGACATGTAATTTGTGGTTCTATTGATCATTTTCTTTTTAAAAAAATGTCAGAGTCTTTATTAAATAAAATTAAAATATGTGTATACCAGGCTGTAAAAGATTCAAAATTAGATATTAAAGAAGATATTCTTAATATAGTAATGGTTGGTGGAGCTACGCGTATGCCAATTATCAGAGAATTAGTTATTAATATTTTTGATAAAGAGCCATTAATCAATATTGATCCAGATAAAGTAGTTTCTTTAGGGGCTGCTTTGCAAGCAGATAGATTAGTAAATAACTATGAGAATAATTGGTTATTACTTGATGTAACTCCTTTATCTCTAGGAATTGAAACTATGGGAGGTCTTTTTGAAAAAATTATACCACGAAATAGTAAGATCCCTATATTAGCAAAACAAGAATTTACTACTATGAAAAATAATCAAAGGTCTATGAGTATTCATGTTTTGCAAGGTGAAGGTGATTTAGTTACAGAGTGTCGTTCTCTGGCTTATTTTGAATTGAATGATATTCCGCCAATGTTGTCGGGTATTCCTCGTATTGAGGTTGTATTTCAGATTGATGCAGATGGGTTATTACAAGTTTCTGCAAAAGAAACTACTAAAAATATAGAATCTAGAGTGGTAGTTAAACCATATAATGGTTTAACTACTGAAGAGATAAGGTTAATGATTCAGAAAAAAAATCTATCTAATGATAATGGTTCCAATCGTTTTTTATTAGAAAAACAACTGGAACTGCAAAAACTAATTGCAACGATTGAGGATGCTGTGAACCAAGATCCATTTGTTATTAGTGATGTTGAACTATCAAACATAAAGAATTTATTAATTGAGGCTAAGCAATATATACATGACTCAAATATTAATTTGTTAGAATCAGTTATAAATAATTTATCTACTAAAACTGAAAATTTTGCTATTTTAAGAATGAATTACCACATAAAGAAGTCTTTATTTAAAAAGAATATTATAGATATTTAATATAATACTTATTATGCCTAAAATTACAATACTTCCTCATCCAGATATTTGTCCAAATGGTAAAATTATAGAGAATGTGCCAGAAGGTTCTTCTATTTGTGAAATATTATTATCTAATGATATAGATATCGAACATGCTTGCGGTCTTGTTTGTGCTTGTACTACTTGTCATATTATTATCAAAGAAGGGTTTTCTTCTTTGAATGACATAGATGAAATAGAGGAAGATATGCTAGATAAGGCTTGGGGGTTAACATCTTTTTCTCGTTTGTCTTGTCAAGCTATAATTATGAAAGATGATCTGGTAATAGAGATACCGAAATATAGTATTAATCATGCTAAAGAATGATATTAAAAAAACTAGCACTTTTTTATTCTATTTATGTGCTAGTCTTTTGGTTTTATTCTGGCCTCATGTGAGGGAATAATATTACATCTCTAATGTTATTTTTATTAGTCAATAACATTAGCAATCTATCTATTCCTATTCCACATCCTCCAGTTGGAGGCATACCATACTCTAGTGATTTAACATAATCAAGATCTAAAAATAGTGACTCTTCTTCTATATTTATATTTTTCTTGTTAACCTGATCAAGAAATCTTTGTAATTGTTCTTCTGGATCATTTAATTCTGAAAATCCATTTGCTATTTCACGTCCTGCTATGAATAATTCAAATCTTTCTGCAATATGAGGACGTGAGTTTGACTGTTTGGCAAGAGGTGATGTTTCAGTCGGATAATCAATTATATATGTAGGTTCCCAGATTTTGGCTTCCGTAGTTTCTTCAAATAAATATAATTGTAAATATCCTAATGATATTGTTTGTAGATCTTCTATATTGGTTTTATTATTTAATTTTATTATTTCATTATATAAATAATCTTTATTATTTAGAGAATTATAATTATATTGAGGATTATACTTACATATAGCTTGACATATGCTGATTTTTTCAAATTCTTTAGAAAAATCTAATTGTTTACCTTGGTATTCTATTTTAGATTCTTTATGTATTAAGACAACTGTGCTTTTTATCAAATCTTCAGTAAAATTCATTAGCCAATTATAATCAGTATAAGCAGCATAGAATTCCATCATGGTGAATTCTGGATTATGTCTAGGGCTTACACCTTCATTCCTAAAATTACGATTTAGTTCGAAAACTCTTTCAAAACCACCAATTACTAGTCTTTTTAAGTATAGCTCTGGGGCTATTCTAAGATACATATCCATATTAAGAGAATTATGGTGTGTAACAAAAGGTTTAGCCGCAGCCCCACCTGGTATTATATGTAGCATCGGAGTTTCTACTTCCATGAAGCTACATTTATGCATATGTTGTCTAATATAATTGATGACATCACTACGTATTTTAAAGGTTTTGCGAGTGTCTTCTGATATTATTAAATCAAGATATCTTTGTCTATATTTTATATTTTGATTAGCTATGCCATGAAATTTATCAGGCATAGGTCGTATAGCTTTAGAGATTATTTTTATGGAAGAAACATTCACAGATAATTCATCTTTATTTGTTTTAAACATTATTCCTTCGACATATACTATGTCACCTATGTCAAATTGTTTAAACTCTTGATATATATCGTTACCGATTTTTTTCTTATCTAAGTATAATTGTATTCTAGCAGTGCTATCTTGTAGACTTGCAAAACTGGCTGCTCCCATAATTCTTTTGAGCATTATGCGTCCAGCAATCTGTACTTTAATATTAGATTCTTGAAGTTTTTCTTTGCTTAAATTTTTATATGCATTTATTAATTCTATATTTTTATTGCTTGGTATAAGATTATTCGGATAGTTAAAACCTGCTAACCTATTTTTTTCTAATTTAGAACGTCTTTCATCTATTAGCTTATTGTGCTCTATATCTTCAGAATTATTGTTCGTATGCTCATTCATAGTATTGTTTGTTATATATAAATTATTGATTAATTAATGTAATATTCCGCTATCTTTAATTATTTATAATGTATCTCTTTATATTCCCTGTTTAAGGCTTGATTGAATAAATATATCTAAATCACCATCTAAAACTTTTTGTGTATTAGATACTTCAACATTTGTTCTGTTATCTTTAATTCTACTTTGATCTAATACATATGACCTTATTTGATGCCCCCAGGCAACATCGGTTTTCGAATCTTCTAATAATTTTTTTTCATGTAGACGATTTCTTATTTCTAAGTCGTATAGTTTGGATTTTAATATTTGTAAAGCTTCGGCTTTATTTCGATGTTGGGATCTATCATTTTGACATTGCACTACTATTCCTGTAGGGTTATGCGTTATTCGAACGGCAGAATCAGTTTTATTTATGTGTTGTCCACCAGCACCACTAGCTCTATATGTATCTATTCTTAAATCAGACTGGTTTATTTCTATTTCAAATGAATCATCTATTTCTGGGTAAACAAATATGCTAGCAAAAGATGTGTGTCTACCATTGGAAGAATCAAAAGGGCTTTTTCGTACAAGTCGATGTATTCCTGTCTCAGTTCTTAGATAGCCATATGCATAGCTACCAATTATTTTTAATGTAGCAGATTTTATTCCTGTAATTTCACCTAATGATTCTTCTATAATTTCAATTTTAAATCCCTTTTTTTCCGAATACCTGATGTATTGTCTCATTAACATAGAAGCCCAGTCCTGAGCTTCTGTACCACCAGCACCAGATTGAATATCTAAAAAACAATTGAGAGAATCAGTCTTATTTATGAACATTCTTTTGAATTCTAATGATTCTATTGTTTCTTTGAATAAAATAACATTGGATTCTAAGTCTTTTATTAATTGATTATCATTATCTTTTTGTGCTAAATAGAATATTTCTATAGAGTCTTTAATATCATCATATATTTTAGTTAGTTCAAATACTGTTTCTTCTAATATTTTTTTTTCTTTGCTAATTTTTTGTGCATAATGATGATCATTCCATAGATCAGGATTTTCTAATTCTGCTTCAATAATTTTTAATTTCTCTATTTTTTTATCATATTCAAAGATACCTCCGTAATTCTAGTACTCTTCTTAGAAAATCTTTCATTGTAATTAGTATATTATTTTGGCCTTCTATATTCATATTTTGCTATTCATTAAATTTATATTTTCATTTATTACTAAAATTTTTTGGATATCTTTGACAATTGCAGACATATTAACCATACCAATCAATGTTTTTTTACAATTTTTGTTATTTTTCAATAAAAACTTTGTTATTGATCCCTTTTGCATTAACAAATGAAACGGCATTATTGATTGCTTGATTTATCTCTTCATCGGAGGTTTGATTTAGTAACAATTCGTCGAGAATTAAAATTTCATTTTTTTCTTGTATGAGACTCTAAGTTCTTTGTTTACTTTTGTGGATTCTAGAATTGATTCTAACCTTTTATTGATTCGTTTTTCAATTGTATAAAGTATATCAATATTATTGACTTGTGTCTTTCCTTCTGTTTTTTTCTTTGATTGCTGTAAACACAAGTTTTAAAGTACTTGATTTTTCTGTTTGACGACTTTTCAATAAAGTTATTAATTTATCATGTATAGTATCTTTAGTATTTATTGAGTTCATGAGCTAATCTTAAAAAAGTATAGTATATTTCGATATATTAAATGATTTATAAAATATTTTGTACTATATTAGTGGTCTTATTATTTTTATATTATTATTATTATTATTATTATTATTATTATTATGTCTTATTCTGTAAAAGAAATATTCAAAACATTACAAGGTGAGGGTTTTCATTCTGGAAGGACTGCAGTTTTTTGCAGATTTGCAGGATGTAATTTATGGAATGGTTTGGAAAAAGATAGATTATCGTCAGAATGTAAATTTTGTGATACTGATTTTATTGGAACTAATGGTGTTAATGGAGGTAAATTTAAGGATGTTGATTTATTAGTGCAAAGCATTTCAAAAGAATGGGGTAGTGAGAATTATAAAGATCGTTATGTTGTTTTAACTGGTGGTGAACCATTACTTCAAGTTGATATGAAATTAATTAATGCATTACATAATTCTGGTTTTTTTATTGCTATTGAAACAAATGGTACTATTATTCCTCCTGATGGCATAGATTGGATTTGTGTAAGTCCTAAAGTCTCAAGAGATATAATTTTAAAATCTGGTAATGAAATCAAAGTTGTTTACCCACAGTTAAATATGGATATGGAAAATTTTCTACATATGGATTTCGAACATTTTTTCTTGCAGCCTTTATATGATAAAAACTTAAAAGATAATACTAGACTATCTATTGAATATTGTATTGCACATCCAAAATGGCGTCTTAGTCTCCAAACTCACAAATATATAGGTATTCCATGATTTCAATTACTAGGAAGTTAGAGTTTGACGCAGGTCATAGAATTCCTAATCATAAAGGTCAATGTAAAAATATACATGGTCATAGGTATGTATTAGAAATTACTCTGGAAGGTTTTTTGTCTAAAGTTGATAGTGAATGTGATTATGGTATGGTTATGGATTTTGCTGATGTAAAATCCATTGCTATGGAATATATTGTTTCAAATTGGGATCATGCGTTTTTAGTATATGATCAAGATCTATTGGTCTTAAATTTTTTAAGTACATTACCTAATCATAAAACCGTAGTTTTAGATAGAGTTCCAACAGTAGAAAATTTATCATTAATTGCTTATAACATTTTATTTCCTATTTATAAAAAAGTTTATGATAAAAGTTTAATTTTAAAAAAAATACGTATTTATGAAACTCCTAATTGTTGGGCTGAGTATCATGGAACATGACCATATGATGTTGGAATTAGCATTAAAAGAGGCTGAAAATGCTTATAAAATTGGAGAGGTTCCAGTAGGTGCTGTTATAGTTGATGGTTTTAGAAATCCTATTGGTTATGGATATAATAGGACTATCATCGATAACGATCCTACAGCTCATGCTGAAATAGTGGCCATTCGTTCTGTTGCAAAAAATATAAATAATTATAGATTTCCTGGAATGAGTATATATGTAACTTTAGAGCCTTGTCTTATGTGTTTGGGTGCTATTTTTAGTGCTAGAATAACAAGAGTGATCTTTGGAGCAAAAGATTATAAAACAGGAGTTTGTGGTAGCGTTATTAATTTACCTTCTTTTAGAAAAATAAATCATCACACTAATGTTTTACAATTTAATGGTGATATAGTGTCAAATTGCAGCCATATTTTAAGTAAATTCTTTAAGAGTTTACGTACTACTAACATTTCCTAAAATATTGTTATTTATTATTTTTATTGCAATTATTTAGAAGCTTAAATGTATGAAATCTTTGGTTGGAAATTGTATATATGAATGTTTTATTAAAAAAAGTCGTTTTTTAACTAAGGCCTCGTACGTTGATAGCTGTAAAGAAGCTGAGTTTTTTTTTGAACAACATTTTTCTAGAACAGCAACTCATAATTGTTGGGCATTTAGAGTTGGTAGTATAGCTCGTTTAAATGATGATAAAGAGCCGAGTGGAACAGCAGGAAAATCTATTTTTGATGTTATAGAAATGAACAACTTAGATAGAATAGCTATCCTTGTATCACGTTGGTATGGTGGAGTAAAATTAGGAAGTGGTGGGTTAGTTAGAGCTTATCGTTTTTGTGCTTCTGAATGTGTAAGTACAGGGATACTAGTAGATATTCTCAATTACTCATCTTTAAAATGTAAACTTGAAATTAGATATTTTGCTTTGTTGAATAATAGACTAAGACAAATAGATTATGTTGAGTTGTTATCAGAGGAGTTTTACGGTAAATTTGTCGTTATTAAAATAAAAATACCATCTAATAATACTAATTTAGTTACTAATATAGTGAACGATATTACTAAAGGTAGTGTTATATGGTTATAAATTAGTAATATCGTCTCAATAGTTTACTGTTTTGCTGTATTAATTATTTCTTCTAGTTGTTTTGCTGATAAAGATCCTGGTTTTGAATATACAATTTCTTGATCTTTGTATATTAAAATTGTTGGTATAGATCTGATATTTAACGATGATGCTAACTTAGATTCATTATCTATATTTATTTTGACAAATAAAATATCTTTATATTTTTTTGAAGTTTCTTCAAAAATAGGAGCAAAATTACGACAAGGGCCACACCAGGGGGCCCAAAAATCAACTACAATAATACCATTTTTTTTAATGGTTTCATTAAATGATTCTTGATCTAGATTTAGTAAATTCATTTTTACCTCGTAAATTTATAGAGATTTTTTAGTATTAATTCAATATATTGTTTTCGATAGAAACATTTTTATTTTACCATTAAGTTTATTTTATATTATAAATAATATTACATTATTAGAGATTTTTAATGATTGTTCTAGGATTCGAAAGTTCTTGTGATGATACTGGAGTATCAATATTCTGTAGTGATCGAGGTGTTATTGTAAATTTAGTGAATAACCAATCTACCACCCATAAAGATTATGGAGGGATAGTTCCAGAATTAGCATCTAGAGATCATATAAATAAAATTTCTCTTTTGACGAAAAAAGCTTTTGAAAAAAGTGGTTTATCTTTTTATGATATAGATGCTATTGCCTATACTCTTGGTCCTGGATTGAGTGGCTCACTTTTAATTGGATCTAGTTTTGCACAAACTGCAGCCTGGTCTATGAATATACCTGCTATTCCAGTACATCATTTAGAAGGTCATTTACTGTCCCCATTGATTTCTAATGAAAAGTTAGATTTTCCATTTATTTCTTTATTGGTTTCAGGTGGGCATACTCAATTAATGGTAGTTAATAAAATTGGTGATTATAATATTATAGGGGAGACTTTGGATGATGCAGCTGGTGAAGCTTTTGATAAAACTGCTAGGTTAATGGGCTTAGAATATTGTAATGGAGCTGAAATTGCAAAATTAGCTGTTAATGGTGACTCTGATGCTTTTCAAATTCCAAAACCTATGTTTAATAGTGCTAGTCTAGATTTTAGTTTTAGTGGTCTAAAAACAGCAGCGATGATTAAAATAAAAGAACTACAGTCGAAAGAAATATTTGATAATAAAGCTCAAGCAAATATTGCGGCATCTATTCAAAAATCAATAATAGATATATTGACTCATAAGAGTTATTTAGCTGTAAAGAGAACAGGTATTAAAACAGTAGTAGTTGCCGGTGGTGTAAGTGCTAATAATTTATTACGTACTAGTATGTTAGAGTCATTAAAGTCTTTATCTTGTGAAGTTTATTTCCCACCATTAGAGTTGTCTACTGATAATGCTGCTATGATTTCTTTTGCTGCATATTTAAGAATCAAATATAACTTAATTAATATTGACAATCTTAAATATAATTTTTCAGTGAAACCAAGATGGAATTTAAAAGATGTAAATAATATATACATATGATATATATTATTTACATCTTATTTTCTTTGTTTTCTAGTAGTCTGATGATATTGTTTTTGTGTCTATATAATAAGGTAATACATATTATTAATAATAATATAAAAAAAGGTTTTTTTGTTTCCCATAATATTTTATCAAATATTAAATAATATATTGGTGTTAGTAAGCTAACTATAATTGAAGAAAGAGATGAATATTTATAAATTTTTGCTATTGTTAACCATGTTATAAAAGAGATAAAAGCTAGTATAGGTTCTATATTTATTAAAATTCCAAAGAATGTAGCCACACCTTTACCACCTGTAAATTTTGTAAATATAGGATATATGTGTCCTAATAATATAGCAATTGCACTAAGACATATTATTTCTATTGGTGGGTTATAGCATAATTGTACTATTTTCAAACCTATATATCCTTTTGATATGTCTCCAATAAGAGTTAATATAGCTGCTGATTTATTTCCAGTTCTTAGCATATTAGTAGCACCGGGGTTTTTTGATCCAAATGTTCTCGGATCTTCTAGATGCATAATCTTACTGATTAAAATGGCAGAAGGAATTGATCCAATCAAATATGAAATTAATATTAATGACAAATAGTTTTTATTTAGTATCTCTGTATACATAATACGCCTCCATAACTATGTGGTATAGTTTTAATATTATAATTATTAATTAATTTATATATAGGTTTTTAATGCGTATTCTTCTATCTAATGATGATGGTTATCATGCTAAAGGTTTAAAAAAGTTAGCTTACTCTTTGCAAAACATAGTGGATTTGCAAGTTGTCGTACCTGAATCTAATTGTAGTGGTGTATCCAATTCACTAACTCTTAATAGACCATTGAATGTTCATGTAAATTGTGATGATTTCATGATAGTGAATGGTACTCCAACAGATTGTGTTCATTTATCTTTAACAGGCTTGCTAGATAAAAAACCAGATTTAGTTATATCTGGAATAAATAATGGAGCAAACATGGGTAATGACGTTCTATATTCAGGAACTGTTGCTGCTGCAAGAGAGGCCTTTGTCCTTGGTATTCCTGCTATAGCTTTTTCTTTAGTGGGTAAAGGTTGGAAACATATTGATAGTGCAGTTAAAATAGCTAGTATTTTTACCAAAAGCTATATTGATTATAGAATAAAAGATCTTTTTTTATTAAATATAAATATACCTGATGTTAGTTTAAATTCTATAAAAGGAATTTTGATAACAAAATTAGGTAAAAGGCTGCCTTCTAAAAATATGATGAAAAGTTATAATCCTTATGGAGAACCAGTTTACTGGATAGGTCAATTAGGGCCATCTGTTGATGATATTGAAGGAACTGATTTTTGTGCAATTTCTAAAAATTATATATCAGTTACATTATTATCAAATCTTAATAATGATATTTCATTTCTAGAAGAATGGGTTTCAAAAATAGTTATTTAAATTTTAATTGTTATGAATTTATATAATATTTTTTATGTTTTTCAAATATTATTTTTAGCATATGATTATTTTTGTTTTACTTTTTAGTAAATTGAAACAAAAAATTTATGATTTTTTGTTTCTATTCGTCATAGTTTTGTCTTTTTGTCTATATGGCTGCAATAGTTGTAGTCACAATATGGCTAGAATCACAGATATCTCAGTCGTTAATGATGATTTGCGCTTATTTAATTTCTATATAGTTCAATCAGGCGATAGTTTATTCAAAATAGCTAAACAGTACAATGTTGACATTGGTACTATCAAGGAAATTAATAAAATTAGTAATGATATTATTAAAATTGGTGATACGCTATATATACCATCTTCTGTTCATGATAATACACAGAGAAGATTATCGAATTTAACTATTGGTAAGTCTGTAAAATCTACTAAAAAGATACATAAATTTAGTACAAAAGAAATAAAAAAAACTGTGGATAATGGTTCTTGGATTTGGCCTTGTAATGGAGATATTATAACTAAATTTGATTCTTATAATAGAGGCATAGATATTTCTGGCAATATTGGAGATTCTGTTGTAGCAGTTTCTGATGGGAAAGTTGTATATAGTGGGAACGGAGTTCGTGGTTTTGGCAACTTATTAATTATAAGTCATAATGATGGATTTATAACAGCTTATGCTCATAATAGTAAACTTTTGGTAGTTACTGGTGATATAGTTTCTAAGAATATGAATATTGCTGAAATGGGGAAAAGTGA